>JAGWST010000111.1 GCA_028869325.1 bacterium
GCCGCCGAAGCAGGCGCCGCAGCCAGGCGTGTTCACCACGCAGCCGGCCGAGGCGAGCGCGCCGAGGATGCCCTCCGCGGCCGCCTGGATGTACACCTTCTGCGAGCCGGGGTTGACGATCACGCGCACGCTCTCGGCGATCCGCCGGCCCTCCAGGATGTGGGCGACCTCGCGCAGATCCTCGATGCGCCCGTTGGTGCACGAGCCGATGAAGACCTGATCGACCTTGGTGCCGACGCACTCGGTGACGGGCACGGTATTCTCCGGCGAATGCGGCTTTGCCACCGTCGGCACGAGCGCCCCGGCATCGATCTCCAGCACGCGCTCGTAGCGCGCATCAGGGTCGCTGTAAACCGCCTCGAAGGGGCGGTTCGTGCGCTCACGCACGTAGGCAAAGGCCTTCTCGTCGGGCGCCATGATGCCGTTCTTCGCGCCCGCCTCCACGGCCATGTTGGCCATGGTCAGCCGCCCGGTGATCGACATGCGCTCGATCGTCTCGCCGGTGAATTCGATGGCTTGATAGGTCGCGCCGTCGATGCCGCCCAGAGCGCGAATCGTGTGCAGCATCAGATCCTTCGCGTAGACGAACGGCTGAAGCACGCCCGTGTAGACGACCTTGACGCTGGTGGGCACCTTGAGCCAAACCTCGCCCAGCACGAACGCGGCGGCGACGTCGGTGGAGCCCATTCCCGTGGCGAAGGCGCCCAGCGCGCCGTAGGTGCAGGTGTGCGAGTCGCCGCCGACGATCAGCTCACCGGGCGCAATCAAGCCCTCTTCCGGCAGCACCACGTGCTCGATGCCGCCCTTGCCCACGTCGAAGACGTGGGCGATCCGCTGCTCGCGCGCCCACTTCATCATCAACGCGGAGACCTCGGCGCTGCGCGGGTCCTTGGCAGGCACGAAGTGGTCGGCCACCAGCGCGATACGCTCGCGATCGAAGACGCGCTCCGCGCCGGCGATCTTCTGGAACTCCTTGATCGCGACGGCGGCCGAGAGCTCGTTGGCCAAGACCAGATCGACGTTGGCGTTGATGATCTGGCCGGGCACGACCCGATCGAGCCCCGCGTGTCTGGCAAGGATCTTCTCGGTGACGGTCATCCCCATCATGAAAAAGATGCTACCGCCTAGCGCGGCCATCTTCCTTTTTCCGGAAGCCGTCCCGATCGTTGGCGTGCGCTCAGCGAGCGGCGACGATCACGCGGGTCGTCCCCGCTCCTTGCCCCCGGAACGCGCCGTCATCGATCACCGTGCGGCTCACCCGCGCCGAGACAAACTGGACTCTGCTCAACGTTGGGTGGATGCGGATACCGACCGACGAGCGGGCGCGATCCGGGAGGCTACGTCTTCGTGCTGATTCCGCTGCCCGATCTCCCGATCCACGATGATGCCGAGCTGCGCAGGTCCGCCGGCCGCCACGTCGAGTGGAGGCATCTCAGCGGCGGCCGGAGCTGCGAGCGCGATCGGGACGAGGAAGCCGCCGAGCGCTAGAGTGGCGCGGAGAGGAGTCATATCCGGGGTATCGGCAGAAGCCGCCGCGGATACGTATGCGGCGCGTCACACGCTACCAGAGATGGTACGAGCCGTTGTGCTCCACCAGCTGGACCTCGTCGATGCCGAAGAGCTCGGCCATGCGAGCGCTCGTTAGGATCTCGCGCTTGGCGCCGTCGGCGATCACCCGCCCCGCGCGCAGCAGCACGACGCGCTCGATCTCGGGGATGACGTCGGCCAAATGATGCGTCACCAACACCAGCCCCAGCCCCGAGCGCGCCAGGCCGCGCATCGTCTCGCGCAGCTCGCGCTGGGCGAAGAGGTCCAAGCTGTTGCTCGGTTCATCGAAGAGCAGAGCCCGCGGCTCGTGCACCAGCGCGCGCGCCACCAGCACGCGCCGCGCCTCCCCCGAAGACATGCGTCCGAGCGGCCGCTCGGCAAGGTAGGCTGCATCCAAGCGCGCGAGGGCGTGCATCGCGCGACGCTCCATCTCCGGGGTGACCGCGACCCGCGAGCCGATGCCCACGCTGCTGAAGAATCCCGAGAGCACCGCCTCCAGTCCGCTCACCGAGTCGCGCTGCGCGGCCGCCAGATCGTTGGAGACGATGCCCAGCAGCGAGCGCAGCTCGAAGACGTTCCAGCGCTCCAGCCCGAAGATGCTCACGTGCGACCCCTTGCGCGCCAACGGATAGAGATCGCGCGTGATCGTCTTGATCAAGGTCGATTTGCCGCTGCCGTTGGGCCCTAGAATCGCGACGCGCTCGCCGTCCTCGATGCGCAGCCGCACGTCGTGCAGGGCGACGTGGTCCTCGCGCATCACGGAGACGTGCTCGAGATCGATCAGTGCCGGATACGCGCGCTCCATTGCTCCAGCATACATGCACGGAGCAAGCGCCCCCTACCATTTCGGCCAGGGAATCGCCGTGGTCAGCAACGCACGCCACGCTGGGGCCATGCTTCCACCAATCGAAACGTCGCGCTCCAAGACCAGGCGAGCGTGCGGCGTGACCATCAGCGCACCGGTGAGAGCCATCGTGCGTTGCAGCGTGGGATTCGCCAGCGCGTCATAGCGCACGGAGAGATAGCCGTGTGGGCCCGGGCGGTAGAGCAGCATCGCGTAGCCGCCCGAGGATCCCAGCGGCGAGCCGTGGCCATCGGCGTTGCTGTCCCGGCCAAAGATCTGCTCGCCCCAGAACTCCCATTTGGCGCGCGCGGCGCTGAGCGTAAATCCGTCGCGCCGATAGACGTCGCTGAAATCCGGCGCACCGTCGGGCGCCACCGTGCGCACGCCGCCGACGTGCTCGACCCCCAGCGTCAGGATGCCGAGATCGCGCCGCACGAAGAGCGCGATCTCCGGCTGCGCGGCACGCGTGGTATAGCCCAGCGCAAGCGGCGCGCCGCCGTACGCGGCGCCGTGGAACTCACCGCGATCGACGGCGGCGGCAA
>JAGWST010000112.1 GCA_028869325.1 bacterium
GCGCGGCCGCGCGGACGAGGCCTTGGTCGCCGATGTCCTCCGCGATCCATGGTTCGCGCAAGAGCCGCCCAAGTCGACGGGGCGCGAGCGCTTCGGCGCCCAGGTGCTCGATGAGCGCTGGCTGCGCTTGAGCGCCGAGGACGCCTTGGCGAGCGCAGTGGAGATCACGGCGCGTGCGGTTGCGCAGGCGCTCGCCCGCGCCGGCTACGCGGGCGCGACGATCTTCGCTTCGGGCGGCGGCGTGCACAACCCGGCGCTGCTGGCGGCGATCTCGCGGCACTGCGGCACGGAGGTGCGCAACTCGGCGGCCGCAGGCATCGATCCCGATGCAAAGGAAGCCATCGCCTTCGCGGTGCTTGGATACGAGTTGTTGCGCGGACGCCCGGCGGGGCTTCCGCGCGTGACCGGCGCCGCGGGGGCGCGCCTCTTGGGGGCGTTGGCGCCGCAGCGACTGCAGGAGCTGCTCGCGCGCGTGCGGGCGGAGGAAGAGGCAGAGGGATGAGAGTGGTGATCGGCGTCGATGCCGGCGGCAGCAAGACGCTTGCCGTGGCATCCACGGCATCGGCGGCGGACGGCGGCCACCTCGCGCGGGCCGAGCGCGGCCCCGCCAACGCCACGAGCCTGGGCGTAGCCGCCGCGGTCGATACCGTGCTGGATGCCGTGCGCCAAGTCGCCGCCGGTCACGAGGTCGCGGCGATCTGCGCCGGCGCCGCCGGGGCATCGCGGCGCGGCGTCGCCTTTCCCATCCGCAAAGCGTTGCTCGCGGCCTTCCCGTCGGCGCAGGTGCGCATCGTCGACGACGCGGCGATCGCCTTGCGCGCGGGGGTGCCAAACGGGCCGGGCGTGGTCGTGATCGCGGGGACCGGTTCTATCGGCTACGCCGAGGATGCCGAGGGCGGCTCGCACCGCTCGGGGGGATTGGGCTGGCTGATCGGGGACGAGGGCTCGGGCTACGCGATCGGCCTTGCCGCGTTGCGGGAGGCCGCACGGACGCTCGACGGCCGCGGCTCGGCGCACGCCTTGCTGGCGTTGGTGCGGGAGCAGATGCCCGCGAGCGATCGCGAGGAGCTGCTGGACACGGTCTACACGCGCAGCGGAGAGCACCTGGAGACGGCGCGCGTCGCCGCGCTTGCGGCGGGAGTGCTCCAGCTCGCCGGCGCGGGCGACCGTCCCGCCGCAAAAATCGTGCAGGCGGCCGCGCAGGATCTGGGCGGGCTGGGCGTGGCGGCGGCGCGCGCCGCCGGCCTCGCTTCAAGCAACCCGCGCGTGGTGCTGGCGGGTGGATTGCTGCGCGAAGGGTCGCTGCTGACCTATCTGCTCCAGACGCGCATCGAGAACGATCTCTTGGGTGCCGTCGTGACGCGCTTGGAGCGCGAACCTGTGGAAGGCGCGCTCGCCCTTGCACGACGCTGAGGGGCTTCCCGCCACCGAACGCGAGAACGCGCGCACGCGCGCGCTCGACACGCTCTCGACCCTGGATCTGGTGCGAGCGCTCGACGCCGAGAACCGCGCGGTGCTGCCCGCCGTCGAAGCCGCGGCGCCGCAGATCGCGCGGGCCATCGACACGATCGTCGATCGTCTGCGCGCTGGGGGGCGCCTGCACTACTTCGGCGCGGGAACCAGCGGGCGCATCGCCGCGCTCGACGCGGCGGAGTCTCCGCCGACCTTCGGAACGCCGCCCGATCTGGTGCAGGCGCACATCGCCGGCGGCGATGCCGCGCTGCGCACCTCCGTGGAGGGCGCGGAGGACGATCGTGGCGCCGGCGAGCGCGATGCCCGCGAGTACGTGCGCGCGGGTGACGCCGTCGTCGCCGTGAGCGCAAGCGGCGCCGCGCCTTATGTCGTGGGGGCGCTCGCCGAGTCGCGCGCGCGCGGCGCGTCGACCATCGCGCTCTCGTGCGTCGAGGGCGGGGCGACCGCGCACGAGGCCGAGATCGCGATCGCGATCGTGGTGGGCCCGGAGCCGATCGCCGGCTCGACACGCATGAAGGCCGGCACGGCGCAGAAGCTGGTGCTCAAC
>JAGWST010000113.1 GCA_028869325.1 bacterium
GCCGTACTTCCAGCAGCCTTTGGCGCTGGGCGCCGACGTGGTGGTCCACTCCACCACCAAGTACATCGGCGGCCACAGCGACGCCGTGGGCGGCGCCGCGATGACCAGCAGCGCCGAGATCGCGCAGCAGATCAAGTTTCATCAGAATGCCGTCGGCGCCGTGCCGGGGCCCTTCGACGCGTTTCTGGTGATGCGCGGCGCCAAGACGCTGGCCCTGCGCATGCGCGAGCACGAGAAGAACGCTTCAGCGATCGCGCGCTTCCTGGCGAGCCGCGACGACGTCGCGCGCGTCTACTATCCCGGGCTGGAGAACCACCCCCAGTACGCATTAGCGCGCCGCCAGATGACCGGTTTCGGCGGGATGGTCTCCGTTGTACCAGCCGGTCCCGTGGAGCGCGCCATGGCCTTCGCCCGCAGCCTCAAGCTCTTCAGCCTCGCGGAGTCGCTGGGCGGCGTGGAGTCGCTGATCAACCACCCCGCTCGCATGACCCACGGCTCCATTCCGAAGGAAGAGCGCGAGCGCCGCGGCATCACCGACTCGCTCCTGCGCCTCTCCGTCGGCATCGAAGACGCCGACGACCTCATCGCCGACCTGTGTCAGGCGCTGGATTCAACGGCGGAGCTGGCGTCAGCGAAAGCGTAGCGTGGCGCCTGTCGCGGAAGCTCGACTGCCAGATGGAATCGAGCGTATCGAGCTCCCGATGACCGGGAACCCGTTAGGCTTCGTCAACGCATATCTGCTGCGTGAGCCCGACGGATATGCCTTGATCGACTGCGGCTGGGACGTACCGGACGTTCTCGCGGCGCTGGAGGCCGGCCTCGCCCGATGCGGCGTGCAACTCGAAGAGATTCGCGACGTTATCGTGACGCATTTCCATCCCGACCACTACGGGCTCGCTGGACGGCTCGTGCGGACGGTTGGAGCGCGGCTGATGATGCACCCCGTCGATTGGCGCGTCGCAGAGCAGCGTCTCAGCGACTTCGCCGTAACGATCCGCGAAAACGCGATCTGGTTCGCGCGTAACGGCTATGAGGCCGGCGACGACGGATCGATCGCGGACGAGCCGGCTCGTTACTCGGTGGTGGCCCCGCAACGCATGCTCAACGATGGCGATGAGCTGCCGCTCGCCGTGGGCTCGCTGCGAGTCATCTGGACGCCGGGACACTCTCCCGGCCACATCTGCCTGCTCGACACGAACAACAAGGTACTCTTCAGCGGAGATCACGTGCTCGATCCCATTACCCCGCACGTCGGCACCTGGTCTGGGCAAGACGCCCAGGATCAGCTTGGCGCCTTCTTGGCTTCGCTCCGGAAGGTACGAGCGTTCGGTGCCGGCGTCGTCGCGCCCGCGCATGGGCGCCCGTTCAACAATTTGATGCAGCGCGTCGACGAGTTGTTGGCGCACCACGAGGAGCGCGAATCACTGGTCCTTGAAGCTCTCGAAAGTGGGCCGACAAGCGCAGGCGCCATCGCGGCACGGCTGCCCTGGACGCGCCGCCATCGCACGTTCGCCGAACTTGGGGATCTTCACCGAGAGTTTGCCGTCGCCGAGACGATCGCCCACCTCGAGCATCTACGGGCGCGGGACATGGTCAGACGCGACGCGCGCGACGGCGTCCTGGTCTACGAGTTGGGTTTCGCATAAGAAGACACGCGCGCAGCAAATGGATGATTCCACAAAGCCGCTATGTTTCTGCGGCCGTGCGAGAGTCGACCCCTTAGCCCGATCAGAGCGTTTCGACCGGCACAAGTGCAACTGATTATGCCAGCCTGCTGTCGCTGATTGAGCGCCTTAGGCCCACAGCCGTCGTAGCTTCTCGCCTTGGGCCCTGATTACTGCGGAGCTGAAGTGACCCCCTCGGGGACTGGACGCCGCGTAAGCGAAATGAAGGTGTCCAATGAGCTGGCCTGCTCCACCAGCCAAAACGGCAACCGAGCCCGAGGCGTTCGGGCGCTAGATCGCGCAACGCAAAGCAGCGATCATCCTGGAGGTTCTCAAAGGGCAGATTTCCGTAAAGGAGTTGTGCCACAGGGCGCTCCTTTGCCCCTCACGGCCTGCACAGCTGCTCAGGAGCTACAAGTTTCCCTCGGCCGCAAACCTTGAGCGCCTCGATGTTGAGGGCTTGGTCGGCGACGATCTTCTTGAGTCGCGGCCGATTCTCGCCTTCTAGCTCCTTGAGGCGCTCCAGAGCAAGATGTTCTGCGCGCCGGGCTCCGTGGCTGGCTGCCTCGAAAAGACGGCGGCGTTGGGAACTAAAGGCTGCCTATCGGACACATATCTAGGTGAAGCGCAATCTCTCTGAATCAAGTACCAGGCAGTAGGACGCAAGGGTCATTCTTAGGGGTTAGGATTGTCGCCCGCCGTTTGCCGCGTGTCACGCTTACACGGAGATTCTGGCGCGCTTGATCGTTGACTTCAGCACGTTCGTTGCCACGAACGATCCGGTCGAAGTTTGCTACGATCTTACCGTTTTTGGTCCGCGGCCAGCCTTCGAAGATGATCACCTCGTCAAACTGCTTCCCCTTAGCCTTGTGCATGTTCATTATCACGACACCGGTTTCAGGTTTTCCGTTGGCGGAGAAATGTTCCCGGACGAAAGCCTGTCGGGTGATTGCCAGCGCGTTGGCATAGACACCATTGTCACGCCAATCCTGCGAAAGCTCCTGCCGCAGTTGCGTCCCGCGCTCCAGGAGACGAACGCTTCGGGCTTCCTCGGCGACGCTCTTTAGTCGGGCACATGCCCCCATTTCAAGAACGCGTCGCACCGCTCGCCAGTCTTTGTCAGGATCTCCTGTAAGGCCGAGCGCCCCCACCTCATCATAGACAACCCGCATTGGGATCAGAATGCTGCTCTTTCTGATCTTCTTGCCTGCTGCCCGTCGAGCGAGCCATTCATTGTACGCCTTACGGATGTTCTCTGCTTCGTTGAGGTCCTTTCTTGTTGGTGTCTCGCCACCCTTGCCATGAAAGTAGTTGCAAAGCAGGCCTTTGAATTGCTCGAAACGACGACCGTCAACATCCGGTTGCATGAGAAAGGCAACGATCTCGGCTCCCAGGATGGCCGCTTCCAACTCGATAGCGGCTGTATGCGGAATCTCGATCATGCCTGCCGGTGGTGATCGAAAGGCATCTGATACGAGCCGGGTCATCCTCTTAGTTGGCACCAGAATCGCGAGCGACCAATTCTTGCGTTTAGCGTCGACAAGCCGCTTTCGCGCACTATAGGTTGTAGTAATCA
>JAGWST010000114.1 GCA_028869325.1 bacterium
CGAGGCTCATCAGAGCCAGGCCGGCTTCTTGCCGGAGGCGTTGCCGCACCAGGTCATGTACGGCCTGCCGGGCATATACCACGCGTGAATGTCGTAGTGCGGGGCCTCGTAGCCCGGGTGGCCGTGCGGCTCAAACCAGATGTCCACATGATCGATATGGTAGCCGGGGAGCGCCTTGAGCTGGTCGTTCCAGCTCACGCCCTGCTCGAAGAGGTCTTTCGCGACCATGATCTCCGTGAACGTAGCGCGACCGTCGTAGTAGCCGTAGATCGGGCCAAACGGCCAATTCTTTGGAGCGGCGTAGTGGTAGCCCATCGTCGGGATGCAGCCTAAGTAGCCCTGAGTGCCCGCCGGCATGGCGCTCGGGCGCTCACGCAGCGGTGTCATCATCTTTTGGAACATCTCCTGCGTCACGCCGGGAGGAAGCTGATGCGGCGCCTTCTCGGCGCCCAGCAGCAGCATCGCCGATGCGAACAGGGAGATAATAGCGAGCAGTCGCATGGCGTACCTCCAAAAAAAACAGCCTACGGGTGTAACTGATTTTCATGACTCTAGCAGCGGCGTGCGCGACGCGCAATGGGCCGGAGTACTCACTCGCAGAGGGTGAATGTCTCAGATGATCCGCGTCGCGCCGACACTCGGGAGCGGCGCCAAGAGAAATTTCTAGTCCTGGGGCGGGAGACTGGCTGCCGAGCGCACTCCGTGTGCTAGAGGTCGCGGCTTTTGGCGCCGTTGTCCCCACGGTTTCGCGGTTTCGCGCGCAATTGGCACCTATCAATCGGAGCGCTCGTTTTGTTACGTTATGCGAGTAGCCCCGTGTTCGGCTACTCGGGTGCTGATTGGCAAGGAGCCTTACATGAGAATATGCGTCCTTGGCGGTGATGGATACTTGGGCTGGCCTACCGCCATGTATTTCTCGGCTCGTGGGCATAGCGTGCTCGCGGTCGACAACTGCATGAAGCGCCGCTTAGAAGCCGAGCTCGATGTCATTCCACTTGAAGACGTTCCTGATTTCAAGCAGCGTGCGGAGCGTTGGAACGTACTGACCGGGTGGGAGATCGAGGTCGTTCGGGGCGACATCACGCAAGCTGATCTGATGAACCAGATTTGCGTGAACTTCCATCCCGAGGTTATCGTGCACTTCGCTGAACAGCCGTCGGCGCCGTATTCGATGATCGGCCGCGATGCTGCGGTACTCACCCAGCAGAACAATATCGTCGGGACCCTGAACGTGATGTTCGCGATGCGCGAGCACTGTCCCGACGCCGAGCTCGTGAAGCTCGGAACGATGGGCGAATATGGCACACCGAACATCGACATCGAAGAAGGCTGGATCGAGATCACGCACAAGGGGCGCAGCGATCGTCTGCCCTATCCCAAGCGCCCGTCGTCGCTCTACCATTGCTCCAAAGTGCACGACTCGGTAAACCTCGAGTTCGCCTGTCGAAGCTGGGGCCTGCGCGTGACGGACCTGAACCAGGGCGTGGTCTACGGAATCGAAACCGATGAAATGTCCCTCGATCGAAAAGCGTTGCGGACGAGCTTCCACTACGACGATGTCTTCGGCACGGTGCTCAATCGTTTCGTCGTCCAGGCGGCCATCGGTATGCCGCTGACGGTCTACGGGAAGGGCGGGCAGACGCGCAGCTTTTTGAACATCAAGGACACGCTCCAGTGCGTCGAGTTGGCAAGCGTGAATCCCGCGAGCCGGGGCGAGTTCCGCGTCTTTAACCAGTTTACGGAGCTGTTCAGCATCTTGGAGTTGGCGGAGCGCGTCAAGCGCGTGGCCCAAGCGCGCGGCCTGTGCGTCGAGATCCAAGGGGTCGCCAATCCACGCGTGGAGTCGGAGCTTCACTACTACAACGCGGCAAACACGTCACTGCTCGCCCTTGGGCTGAAACCGCACCTGTTAAGCGATGAGCTCCTGGACGGCATGCTCGAGCGTGCACTGGAGGCCCGCAATCAGATTCGCGAGAGGTTGATCCCGCCACGGGTCGATTGGAAGCGCGGTATGGCGGCAGTGACGAGTGCTGCGGCGGGTTTCGAGGCGGCGCCCGAGCCGGAGCGCGAGCCCGCGGCCGCTACGGCGTAGCGGCTGCCATATGAGGCAGTGACCGTGCTGGTCCGCTCGCTTCGGCCGATCGTTCCACGCGAGCTGCCACGCCCGCGACGCGGCTTCCCGTGGGCGCGTGCGATCCTCATCGTGACGATCATTGCGCTGTGCACATACGTGTTGCTGCCGCGATACCTCAATCTGATTGCGGACGGTTTGGTCGAGGGTGATCTGATTCCCATAGCGCCGCTCTTCCGCGCACGTATCGAGCGCAGCTTCGTGCAGTGCGATCAGGTCGTACGCGAGGGGCAGCCCTTGGCGGCAGTGACAAACTTCCTGCTGGAGGGTCAATACGCACAGGATTACCAAAAGGCGGTCGACGATCTACGCGCGCAACAGATCGCGCAGAGCGAGGGCCTCGCGCAGGCCCGCATCGCGGAGGCGACGGCGCTAGAGAGGTATCAATCCTCCGTCTACGATGCTCGTAAGCTCGAGATAATGAAGGACGCCTACGAGCAGACCTATCGTCAGGGCGCGATCGGTCGCCTCGCCTTTGAGAGCGCGCGCGCCGACTGGAACGCCGCGAAGGCCGAATCGAACGGCCTGCGCGATATTTGGAGCCAGGCGCGGGAACACAGCCGCCGCATCCAAGCGGAGAACGCTCAGCGCGTCGCGGGTTACGCCAATGAGGTGGCACTGCTCGGTGATCTGAAGAGCCAAGTCCATTCGCAGACCCTAGGCGCACCGGTTCGGGGGCGGGTCGTCGAGTGTGCGGCGCAACCGCAAGCGATCGTCGACGCCGGAACGCCGATCTACAAGATCTTTGCACCAAACCGCGCCTACATCCTCGCGTTCTTCGCACCGAACGTCGCCTCAAGCATCCACGTCGGAGAGCCTGCGAAGGTCTACATCACAGGGTTTCCGGCCCCCGTCGCGGGCAACGTCACCGCAATCTACCCAAGTCTGGCCAAGCTGCCGGACCAATTGACGAAGTATTTCTGGCAGCACCAGCAGTGGTCCGAGTACCGGCCGGTCAAGATCGTCCTGTCGCAGGTGCGCCGAAACGTGAGAGAGCGGCTGACCTACGACGCACAGGTGCGCGTGGAGATTCGTCGCCGCGCTCTAACCTGGCAAGAGGGCGTTCACGAGGTAGGCCTGCGATGATCGAAAGGCGTCAGGATCTCTTCAGGGTGTTAGCGATCGTGCAGGGCTTGGGCGGAAATGTTCTCCCCGATTGGGATCGGGTGTCCGACCGTGGCGTCACCTACAATGCCCGTGGAGAACCGCTCGACGACCGGGATCTCGAGTCGCTGGTACAGAGCGATCATCTCGAGCGGATCTTCATGGATCGGATCAGCCGTTGCCCTTGGTGCCGCAGCCACGCTCTGAATATGCGCGAGGTCTGCGTGAGCTGCAAGTCGCCGCGCATCGTAGCCGTCCAGCTCTTGCATCATTTTCGCTGCGGCTATGTTGCGCCTGAATATGAGTTTACTGCGGAGAGCGACGGCCGGCGCTGCCCCAAGTGCCACGGCATGCTGCGCGATCGCGGAACCGATCACGATGCTCCCGGACCGCACTTCACATGCCAGAGCTGCGACAGCTCCTTCCAGGTGCCCGAGATCGGAGCGGTATGTTTGGGCTGCGGGCGGCAAACCCACAGCGACGATCTGCAGAGGATCATCTACGAGGATGTCTACGGCTACAAGCTCAGCCCGCTCGGTGCAGCGGCCTTGCGCGCGGGCTCTCTTCAGCCCAAGCAGACGGAGCAGTTGACCGAGTTTGACCTGCCGCTGCTGCGGCGTAGCGTATTCATGGCGTTTCTGGACGATGAACGCAAGCGCCGGCGGCGTTTTCATTCGACGTTCAATGTTTTGCTCGTGACGACGGAACCGCCGGTGATCGACGGTGCCGCGCCGGACGAGCGAGCGCTCATCGAAACGATCGCTGAGTTCTTGACGGAGACCGACAAACTCGGCCGCCTCGATGAGTGCCAGTACCTGGTGCTCTTGCCATCGGTCGATTCGAAGACCGCGAGCGCGCTGGCTCGCAAACTATCGTCCGATCCATCGTCGATACTCCGCGAGTGGAAACTCCAGGCGCAAGTCGTTGTCGGACTTCTCGATGGCGCTCCGACGCCGGAGGGGATCGCCGCATCCCTGAGGGCCGTTCTTGCCGATGGTTGACTTTCTGCACGTCCTCGGATCGCCGCTGAGCCCGTTGGTGAGCGTCGGGGCGCTCCAGCATTGGCAGGCGCTGCTCGTCTCGAGCAACGTGCTGGTCTGGATGTTCATCGTCTCGGTGCTGCGTTTTGATGTGCCCGCATTCACGATGTGGATCGTCAGCCTCATCGACTCGCGCGTGCTTCGTCCGCCGGGCCGGGGCGACACGTATTGGCCGTCCGTCTCGGTCATCGTCGCTGGCCGGAATCCGGGTGCGGCAATCCGGCGAACGATCAGCTCGGTCTTGGACAGTGGATATCCCCGAGTGGAGGTCCTGTACGCCGACGACCAGTCGACCGACGATAGCGTACGTCATGCCCGTTCGTTTGAGCGCTCTCGGTCGGTTCGAGTCTTCGCCTCCGCCCAGCATAGCGGCAAGCCCACGAATCTCAACCTCGCGATCCTCATGGCGCGTGGTGAGTTGGCGTTCGTGCTCGACGCGGATGCCGAGATCGAGGTCGGAACGATCCATCGGTTGGTCGCGTATTTCCGCGATCCGCGCGTTGGAGCGGTCTCAGCGAACATTTTCGTGCGCAACGCATCTTGCAACCTCGTGACGCGATTGCAGGAGATCGAGTACGCGTTGAATGGATCGATTGGGCGCCTCTGGCACGCTCGACTTGGGATGTTGCCGATTCTGCCGGGCGTAGCGTCGATCTTCCGGACCTCGGCTCTGCGCGAGCTGGGCGGCTATGATACGGGGCTCGGTGATGATACCGACATGACGATTCGCATGCGTAAGCGGGGCTGGCGGCTGGAGTTCGCGCTCGAAGCGCGCATCTGGACCGACGAGCCGGAGACGATGGGGCGCCTAATGCGCCAGCGAATCCGCTGGGCACGGAATATGGTAAAGGTGCGTATCCGCAAGCATGCGGATTTCATCAATCCGCGCTACGGCTGGGACAACACGGCACTTGCGCTCGATAACCTCGTATTCCGCGTGACGCTTCCCCTCTGCGTCCTCTTCGCGATCACATGGGGACTGGCCGTTCACGGTGGCGACAAGCCGGTGTTGTTCACCAGCCTCTACTTCTTCACGACCGTCTTAGTCTTTTGTAAGGTGCTGATCGCTAACGATCTCGCTCGCACGCCGCCCCTCTTCGATCTTGCCCTGGTACCCCTCTACCCACCCTACCGGTTGCTGGTGCGCCTCGTCGAGGCGCTCGCGATTCTGCGCGAGCTACTCCGTATCGGCCTGTATCACCCGTACGTTCCCAGGCGCATCTGGTCCGAGATCCCCCATTGGTGAGGTCACATGGAAAGATGGACCCGTATTGCAATCACGGCCGTGCTGCTCGCAGCATGGGCGCCGGCCGGCGCGCTCCCGGCGCAAGCCGACGAGACGACCGTTCCTCTGGCGACCCTCGAGCAGCAGATCAGCGGCTCGTTGACGCTAGCTGCCGCAAAGGCGCTGATCGACGAAGACGAGGCGTCACTCCAGGTCGCGCGCGACAAAGCCGGCTTGGCGGCCTTTGCCACGAATGAGCTCGGACCGCACCACGATGTCGTGACCGACCGGAGCACCCGCTCCTTCCTGCGCTACGAGCAAGAAGCCGGGATACGCGTCCCGATGCTGGGGGCGCGTGCTCTGCAGCAGCAAGAGATCGCCATGGCCCTGGGCCAGCGGACGCTGGGCGAACTTGCATACGAGCAGACTCGCGTGCAGGTCCTCGCCAAAGCGCGGGCGAGCTACATAGAGTACTTGACGGCTCGTCGCCTAGAGCGGCTCGCGCGCGGATTCTTCGAAGGGCTCAACGGCAACGCGCCGGCGGCGCTCGCGCTTCACAGAAACGGCTTCTGGACGGGCGCGGATAGGCTGCGGTACAACGACCTGGTCGAGAGAACGAGGGTCGATGTCGCGCGCGCACAGGTCGGTCAAAGGAACGCTCTGCTGCAACTCGCCCTGGTGACAGGCTCGCCGCTGGACTCCTTCGCGCCGGTCGAACCGCGATTTGCAGGCTGTGCGACGACCGCGGCCATCGCGTTCGCATCGGCGGTCCGAAGCGACATCGAGTTGGCCAAGCTGGCTGCGGAGGCCAGCGAGGCGCGGGCGGTCGGCCGGCTCCAGCGCTGGATGGGATACGACGCGAACCTCTACATGGGACTCCGGACGTACGTCGACACGCCAGGCGGCCTGGGTGCGGGCTTTGTCGTCGGGCTAGACCTCGGCGTCCCCGTCCATGTCACGCGCGAGCAGCTCGATCTGCAGCGGCGCGTAGCCGCCGAATTGCGGCAGTACGACCTGCTGGCGGAGCAGCGCCGCGCGGAGTTGGCGGCCGGCGTGGAGATCGCCCTTACCTCTCTAAAGCAGGCCTCGGTCGAGCTGGCGCAGGCGCGGCGCGACGACGTGGCCTTGCAAGAAGATGTCCGCGAGGCGCGAGTTCGATTTGCTCTCATCGCGCCGAACACCCTCACAGAGCTTCAAGCGAAGGCCGAGGCTGCGTACAGGGCACAGATCCAGACCGCTCAAGACGAAGGCGCGGTTCTGCTCCGGATCAACGACCTGTTGCAGATCGCGCCCGCTGCCTGCGATATGAAATTGACGGCGGCGCCCGATGCGGTCGGCGGGGTGAAGTGAAGATCACGTTCCTTGGACACGCGGGCTTCTGCGTCGAGACCCAGCACGCCGTCGTCGTCGCGGACCCGTGGCTCTCGCCAACGGGCGCGTTCGATGCTTCCTGGTTCCAACTTCCAAGGAACCACCACTTGGGGGCGCTCGTCGAGGAGACGCTGGCCCTCCCCAAGGCGGCCAAGTTCGTCTACGTCAGTCACGAACACGAAGATCACTTCGATCGCGGATTTCTCGAGACGCTCCGAAACCGGAATTTCACGCTGGTCATACCCCGCTTTCGCCGGCCGGGATTCCGCCGGGCGCTCGCCGATTACCGCTGCGAGGAGCTGATCGCGACGGACGACGGGCAAGCGGTCTCCTTCCCCGGCGGCGAGCTGAAGCTCTATCTCGACGACTCGGAACTGAATCGCGACTCGGCGCTCCTGCTTCGCGCGGAGGGTGGAGTCTTTCTGAATCTCAACGACTGCCGTATCTTCGATCGCCTGCGTGCCATCTCGGAGGCGGAGGGGGCGATCGACGTCCTCACCTGCCAGTTCTCCGGCGCTTCCTGGCATCCGACCTGTTACGAGTATTCGCCAGAGGAGTTCGAGCGGATCTCCGAGGCAAAGGTCATGTCGAAGTTCGTGACGGTCGAGCGGGCCATCGACCAGTTGCGGCCGCGCATCTTTCTGCCCTCCGCCGGGCCGGTGTGCTTCCTCGATCCCGAGTTGTTCGAGCTGAACTTCTCCTCGAGTGGAATCTACCGCCGCGCTCCCGAGCTCCTGAGGTTCGTCGGCCCGGCGCTCGAGCGTGTCGGCACCGTTGCGTTCGAGGTCGTGCCGGGAGACGTTCTGGAGGTGGCGACGGGCCGGCTGCTGCCGTGCGCCGGCGATCGCTATGAAGATGCGAACTTCGTCTCGTACATGAGGGCTTATGCGGCGGAGTACGCCGACTTCTTTCGCGAGCGGGCACGTGCTCATGCCTTGGTCGATGCAGACGAGACCCTGGGGCGGTTGAAGGGAGAGCTCGAGAGAAAACTCGAGCTTTTAGTCTTGCGCGAGCGGGTGACGCTGCCGCTGTACTACGGCCTGCGCGAACGGCCCGAGGCCTGGCTGCGCGTGGATTTTCAGAACGGGCGCGTCGATCGCGCGGCCGGGATCGTTGAACCAGCCTATTACAGCATCGTCGCCGCGGCGTGGCAAATCAGCAAGGTGCTCGATGGCGAGATGAGCTGGGAGAATTTCGCTCTCTCGTTTCGCGTCCGCTTGAAGCGCGTTCCAGACATGTACCGGGCGTTGATCCATGCGTTCCTCACGCTGGAGAAGGGCGACCTGTATCGCTTCTGCAAGATGCTCAGCGAGATCGAATCGCGCAAGGATCGCATCACGGTGACCGCCGGCGGCAAGGCCTACGCCGTCAATCGCTACTGTCCGCATAACGGCGGCGATCTGCAGCAGGGCTGGGTTGAAAAGGATCGTTATCTCGTCTGCCCGCGACATCGCTGGTGCTTCGACCTGGAAGAGAAGGGCGCTTGCACGACGAACGCCTCGTCGATTTTCGCCGAAGAGGTCGCCGTGGAGGCCGGCGCCCTTGCGGTCAATACGGCAAGCCGAGGCGGAGCCACCAGGGATGGATAGGCACGCTGCCCTCTCAGAGCGAGTCCAGTATCGTCGCCAGGTTCGCCGGCGTGCAGGCGGAGCAGTTGTTCGAGGGATAAGCGACGTAGACGGCATCGACAATTGCTCTCACAGCGGCGATCGCGGCGAGCGCGGTGGTCGGCGAGCTGTGGCGGAGCGATATCTGCGCGGAGATGACGATCCTCGGATTCGCGTTCCGCGCGAGGGCGACGGCTTGCTTGACGAAGGCGGCATAAGTCGTGACCCCGCCGCATCTCGCATCGTCGGCGAGCACCTGCGCTTGCAGGTTCAACGCGTCGACGCTCGACCAGTGGACCGCCGGCAGAATGCCGGCTGCAATATTGAACGTGCAACGCAGCGGGCGGATACCCAGGAACAAGCCGTCGGGCGTGATGCCGAAGGCCCTCCCCGCGGCGTGGGCTTGCAGCGCAGCCTGAGCGATCGAGCGTATCGGGTTACGCTGCTCGGCGCTCGGCGTTCCCGGCCAATGCTCGATATCGTAGAAGACGAGCGCTGCGCCGTGGGCTGCCCAGACGTCCGCCGTCACCGCGGCGATCGAGTCGGCGAGCTGGAAGGTGTTGGTCGTGCCAATCCTTGCGGCCAGTATCGGGTCGGCTTGGACGATCCCGAGGGAGAGATGTGTGCGCGTCGTCGCCGTCTGCTGGAGTACGGGGTACGTCGCACCGAGGTTCGCCGCGAAGAGATATGCGCCGCTCGTGGCGGCGCGAGCCACCGCCAACGCTCCGGGCGGGCCAGGAAGAGCGCCGCCCGCTCCAGCCCCTGCTCCACTGCCTGCTCCCCCGCAGGCGACGAGCGCAGCGGTGAGCGCAAGAAAGGCGCAGCGCGCCAACGATATGGATGGCTGTCTGAGGAGGTTCATTGATCGAGATGTTACCACGTAGGCCATAAGACCTAGTGTGATGCTCGCTTGATGTACAAGCATTCGTCGGCACGCTCGCTGGTTGCCGCCGCTCGGAGGCATGCTCGCTTGTATGGGCCGCGTCGCAGCGGCAAGGGGGCGCTATGAAGCTGCGTTTGCTGTTAGCCTCGTTGGCGATGCTCGTGGTGCTCGCCTCAGCATGGATGGTTGCTCGCGCCGCGGATACGAAAGGCGCCGATCCGCCGGGGGCGTTCTTCATGTTTACGACCTCGAGGTTTGCCAACGCTGGCGAGCGCAAGGCCATCGTGGATGCCCTGCGGAGGTACGTCACCGGCCAAGATTATCTCGGCTCGCGTCTTGGGCACGAGGTGCCGGAGCTGGGTGGGCGCGTCGGCCGCGCGCATCTCTACGCTCTGCCGCCCAACCTCGAGAGCCTCGAGCGTCAAAGCGCGGGCCGCTGCGGCAGCGGGACGCCGGGTCTCATCGTCTACGACGGCGAGCACTGGCAAGAGACACCGGCGGATGAGCAGGAAGACATGCCGCGGGCAATTGCACGCGGGAAGGGAATGGTGAGAGCCACGGGCTGCCACGACTACGGGGTGGCGCCCGACGGAGAGTTCATCGGAATCGTGCCGAAAACGTGCAGCTACGAGCTGGGCGACGCGCTCCATCGCCGCGTCGACTGGGACGACATCTCGCTATTTAACATTCAAGCCCAACGGCTACTCAGCGACGAGTGTGACCCGCGCGCCGGGCTCAAGGCGTACGTGACGTTCGTTACGGAGATCGCGCGAGATGTCCGAGCGAAGAGCCCGCGTACCAAGGTCAGCGCACAGCTCTCCTTTCGCTACACACCGCCGGACCGGATGGTCGCAGCGATCCGTCGGCTACGTGGCGTGGTCGACGGGTTTTACATCGCCTATCCGAGCAACGTCGGTCCGCGCTGTGCCTACTGCTCACCGCATAACCTCGAGGAGGTCCTCGAGGCGATCCGGGCGACTTGACCCGCTCGGAGGCGGGGCGACGGGTCGCATACCCCGCGCGGCATAGCCAAGGGTGCCCTCCGCCCTCTTGGAGAATGGGGCGCCGTGGCCTCCACGAGCTCATCGCCCTCCAGCACCGCCGTCTCGACCGCGCCGGCGCCCGTCATCATCCTGGACTTCGGGGCCCAGTATAGCCAGCTGATCGCTCGCCGCGTACGGGAGGCGCGCGTCTACTCCGAGATCCTGCCCCACGACACGCCCTGGGAGGAGCTGCGCGAGCGCCATCCGCGCGCGATCATCCTCACCGGCGGCCCCGAGAGTGCCCTCGACGGCGATGCTCCGGCGATGGACGAGCGGATTCTCAAGAGCGGCATCCCCGTGCTGGGCATCTGCTACGGCATGCAGCTCATCGCGCGCGACTGCGGCGGCACGTTGGTCCCCTCGACCATCCGAGAGTATGGCCACGCCGAGCTCTCGCTCAACCGCGGCCGCGACTCCACGCTCTTCGACGGCGTCCCGGAGCAGAGTACGGTCTGGATGAGCCACGGTGATACCGTCACCTCCCTGCCGCCGGGCTTTCAGCCGCTGGGGCGAACGGGGCGCACGGAGATCGCTGCGATCGGCGACGACCGGCGCCGCATCTACGGGGTGCAGTTCCACCCCGAGGTGGCGCACACGGCCTACGGCCGGAACGTGCTGAGGAATTTCCTGCATACCGTCGCGGGAATCGAGCCGACCTGGGAGATGGGGTCGTTCGTCGACGACGCCGTCGCGCGCATCCGCGCGCAGGTCGGCGAAGCGAAGGTCATCTGCGCGCTCTCCGGCGGCGTCGATTCCGCGGTCGCCGCGACGCTGGTCGCGCGTGCGATCGGCGAGCAGCTCACCTGCGTCTTCGTCGACACGGGACTGTTGCGGGCGGGCGAGGCCGAGGAGGTCACCGCGGCCTTTCGCGAGGTGATGCACCTCAACGTGCGCTGCATCGATGCGCAAGAGCGCTACCTGCGCCTGCTCGCGGGCGAGGTGGACCCGGAGAACAAGCGCGTGCTGATCGGCCACGAGTTCATCAAGATCTTCGAGGAACAGGCGGCGACGCTGCCGGACGTGCGCTTCCTGGTCCAGGGAACGCTCTATCCCGACGTCATCGAGTCGAAGACCAAGGATTCGAAGGCGGGCCACAAGATCAAGACGCACCACAACGTCGGCGGCCTCCCGGAACAGATGAACTTAGCGTTGGTAGAGCCGTTGCGCCTGCTCTTCAAGGACGAGGTGCGTGAAGTCGGACGCGTGCTGGGGCTGCCCGAGCATATCGTGAATCGCCAGCCGTTCCCGGGGCCGGGGTTGGCCGTGCGCGTTCTGGGCGCCGTCGACGAGGAGCGTCTACGGATACTGCGCGCCGCCGACAAGATCGTGCGCGAGGAGATCGACTCGGCCGTGGAGCTGCAGCCGCACCCCTGGCAGTACTTCGCCGTGTTGACGCCGCTCAAGAGCGTCGGCGTCATGGGCGACGGCCGCACCTACGCGAACCTGGTGGCGATCCGCGCCATCACCAGCGAGGACGGCATGACGGCCGACTGGGCGCGGCTCCCGTTCGAGCTGCTGGCGCGCATGTCGACGCGGATCGTGAACGAGGTGCAGGGCGTCAACCGCGTCGTCTACGATATCACGTCGAAACCGCCGGCCACGGTGGAATGGGAGTAGCATGAGGATCCTGGTCGTCGGCAACGGGGCGCGTGAAGACGCGCTGGCGTGGAAGCTTGCGCAATCGCCGCAGTGCGAGGCGCTCTTCGCCTCGCCCGGCAATGCCGGTACGGCTTCACGCGGCGTCAACTGGGCGATCCCGGTGACCGAGGCAAAGCGCTTGGTCGAGCGCGCAAAGGCCGAGGCGATCGATCTCTGCGTCGTCGGTCCCGAGACGGCGCTAGCGGCCGGCGTTGCGGATCGCATGCGCGAGGCAGGCATCTCCACCTTCGGCGCGGCACGCAGCGCGGCGCGTCTAGAGTCCAGCAAGATCTTCGCCAAACGCTTCATGGAGCGGCACGGCATCCCCACCGCGTACTTCCGCGCGGTGCACTCGTTCGAGCAGGCGGAGAAGGCGCTGGACGTCTGGGAGGGCGGCGTCGTCGTGAAGGCGGACGGCCTGGCTGCCGGCAAGGGTGTGGTGGTCTGCGACGATCCGGAGGCGGCGCGCGCCGTCTTCAGGGAGTGGTACGGCAGGGGACTTCCCGGCGGCGGCAGCGATGCAATCCTCGAAGTGAAGCTCCACGGGCGCGAGGTCTCGGTCTTCGCCCTGCTCGATGGCCGAGCCGCCGTCATTCTCGGTGCCGCGTGCGACTACAAGCGTGCCGGCGATGGTGACGTGGGGCCCAATACGGGCGGCATGGGGGCGTACTCGCCGCCGGCGAGCTTTCCGCACGATCTCATCGATCACGTGCGCGAGAAGATCCTTGCGCCGGTGATGGCAGGATTGGCGGAGGAGCGCGAGGAGTATCGCGGCGCGCTCTATCTCGGCTTGATGTGGAACGAGGAGGAGGGCGCCTCCGTGCTCGAGTTCAACGCGCGCTTCGGCGATCCGGAGACGCAAGTGTTGATGCCGCGCTTCACCGGGGACCTTCCGCTGCTGCTCAAGTCGTGCGCCGACGGCGCCCTCGACCCATCGACCATCTCCACCAGCCTACAGGCCTGCGTCGGCGTGGTGCTGGCCACGCGTGAGTACCCGGTGCGCTCCACGCCCATCGAAGGCTTGGCCCCGCAGCTCCACCTGCCGGCAGGGTGCGCGGCCTTCTGGGGGGCATCCGAGTTGAGCGGAGGCCGGGTGCGCTCGCCCGGCGGACGCGTTCTGACCGTGACGGCGCTGGGCGACGAGATCGCCCAGGCGCGCGAGCGTGTCTACGCCGCCGTGCGGGGGTTGGGCGGCGCGCTGGGCGACGGGTTGACGTTCCGCTCCGACATCGCCCTGCTGCCCTGAGCCGGCGCGGCTCAGGCGCGGGAGCTCGCCCCTTCGTACGAGGCGACCAGGCTCTCGACGCTCTGCCCCGTCAACAGGGAGAGGTAGGCCGGCAGAAGCGGCAGGACGCACGGTGAGATGCAGGAGACCAGCCCCGCGGCGAAGGCGGCGCCGGCGGTGATCGCACCCGCGCCGGCGCTGGGACCGGTGCCCAGCGTCGCGGCGGCCGGAAACGTCTGATAGAGCCAGGCCGTGAAGCGCAGGAAGGAGTTGGTGAAGAGCACGACGCCCACGCCCAGCACGATGAGACCGGCGACGACGTCGATCAAGGGAAGGAGGCGCTTCAGCCGCGCCAAGAGCGGTAGAGCGTACTGCAGGCCGATCGCCAGCAGCAAGAGCGGAAGCGCGAGCCCCATCGAGTAGATGAAGAGCAAGCCGGTGCCGGCGGCGACGCTCTGCTGGGCGCTCGCAAGCGCCAAAACACCGGCGAGGATCGGGCCGATGCACGGCGTCCAGCCGGCCGCAAAGCCCACACCGGCCAAGAACGAGCCGAGGTACGAGATCCCGCTGCGCCGGATCTGCACGCGCCGGTCCATGGCCAAGAACGGCAGGCGGAAGAGGCCCAGCATATTCAACCCCAACAGGATGACGACCACGCCGAAGATGCGGGTCAGCACCTGCCGGTACTCGGCGAAGATCTGGCCAAGGGCGCTGGCGGTGGCGCCGGCGGCGACGAAGACGAGCGTGAAGCCGGCGATGAAGGTCAGCGCATGGATGATCACCTCGCGCCGCCGGATCGCGGCGAGACGTGGTGGCTGGGAGGCATGGGTCGAGGGGTTCACGCCGGTCTCACTTGTCATTGGAACGCTGCCGCCATGCGGGCCGGAAGGGATTCCCGCAAGGCAGGCGCGATTCCCTAGCGGCGCCCCGTTAGCGAGCGGCGCTCGACGGCGACATGCCGCGCGAGAGCACGGCCGGAATCGCGCCCAGCGCGACGACGATAGCCAACGCCTGCCATGCCAGCGCGAAGCCGAAGTGGTCGACGACGGCGCCGAAGAGGGGTGGGGCGACGATTCCCGTGCCGTACAGGTAGGTGAGGCCGACGCCAAGCGCGCTGCCCGCGGCCGAGACGCCGCCGATCTCCGCCTGCAGCGCCGAGAAGAGGCCGTTCCATCCGCCGCAGCAGGCGCCGACCGCGGCGGCGATCGCCAACGCGTTGTAGGCCGGCGCGGCGGCGGGCATTGCGCTCAGCCACCACAGCGTGAGCGCGCACAGGATACAGAGCAGAATGAGCGGCTGCGTTCGCTCGCCGCCGAACCAGCGGTCACTCACCATGCCCCAGAAGAGGCGCGCAAGCCCAGCGGCGAGCTGAAAGACGGCGAGTGCCGTCGAGGCAAGGAGCAGGCTCTCGTGGCGCGCGATAAAGTAGACGGAGAGGAACGTGACTGAGGCATACTGCGTCGAGACCAGCAGCGCACCGGTCAGGTTGAGCAAGACGATGCGCGGTTGAACGGCCAGGTCCAGCATGCCGCTGACGATCTCTCGTGTGTGACGGACCTCGGCCTTGGTACCCTGCGGCTCGCGGTAGCGCGCGTAGGCGAACAGCGCCGTCGCGGCACCGATCACGCCGCCTACGGCGAGCGCACCGCGATAGCCGAAGTGCACCGCGACGAACGGCAGCAGAATCGCGCCGACGGCGCCGCCCAGCGGCACCCCCGTTTGACGGACGCCCATGGCGAAGCCGCGGCCGCGCTCGAACCAGAGCAGGATGGCACGCCCACCCGCCGGCGTGGAGGCACCGTACCCGATGCCGACCGCCGCCAGAGCGCAGGTGAGATAGGCGTAGTTGCGCCATGCTCCGGCGAAGATCGTAAAGAGGCCCACAACCAGGCCGCTCCAGAGAACCACGCGCCGCTCTCCGAGCCGGTCGACCAGCACGCCGGAGATGGCCGTGGTTGTCGCCGAGCCGGCCGCAAGCGCCGCGAAGGCGATGCCCAACGAGGCGTGAGAGAGGCCGTACGCTGTGGCGAAGAAAGGTGCCAGCGCCCCCAGCCCCTGTTGGATGACGGATGCGCCCAACTGCGCCTGCGTCATCAGCGCCAGCATGGCGTAGGCCGAGGGCACCCCGCCGCCGCTGCCGCGCCGGCATAGCGATCATTACTGGCTCAGGGCCTCCAGCCGTACGCGGCTGGTCACCGGCCCCATCGAGCCGATGACGATCGCTACGATGGCCATCGCTCCGGCGATGACGGTGAAGACGCCCGGAACGCCGGCATGACGCAGCACGGCCGCGATCAAGAAGCCGACGAAGATCGTGCTGAAGCGGCTCCACGAGTAGACAAAGCCCACCGCCTGCGCGCGGATGCGGGTCGGGTAGAGCTCGGCTTGGTAGGCGTGGAACGCCGGCGAGAGGATGTTATTGGCGAGCGTGATGAGGATGCCAAAGATAATGATCCCGGCCGCAGCGGTCATCTGCGCCCAGATCAGCCCGAAGACTGCGATGGCGATCGCGGCTCCGACGATCTGCCACTTGCGTTGCGTCTTGTCGGCGATCGAGTAGCAGATCCAGGGGCCGAACGGGTTGGCGACGGCGATAACGAAGGTGTACTCCAGCGACTTCACCAGCGTGACGCCGTGGCTGAAGAGCAGGACCGGCACCCAGCTTGCAAAGCCGTAGTAGCCGACGGTTTGGAAGAAGTTGAAGATGATCAGCATGATCGTGCGCGAGCGGTACTGCGGACTCCACATCTCGAACCACGAGCCCTGCACCTGTTGCTGCTCGCCGGCGACGAGGGTGGGCGGCGGAAGCGGCTGATCGAGTTCGGCTTGAACGTGTTGCTCGAACGTGGTCATCACCCGATCGGCCTCTTCCGCGTGGTCGTGGTTGGCCAGCCAGCGCGGCGACTCGGGGAGGCCCAGACGAATGAACCAGATGGCGATGGCGCCCAGCGAGCCGATGATGACGACCCAGCGCCAGCCCGCCAATCCGGCGATCGTGTGCGGCACGAGCAGCGTGGCGATGAGCGCGACGATCGGTACGGTGATGAAGGTGATGATCTGGCTGAACGCAATGGAGCGCCCGCGCGACTCCTTGGGTGAGATCTCGGAGATGTAGGTGTCGATGTTCACTAACTCGACGCCGATGCCGACGCTGGCGATGAAGCGCCAGAAGTCGATGGATTGTGCCGTGTTCTGAAAGGCCATGATGAAGGTGAAGACGGAGTACCAGAGCAGCGAGAAGGCGAAGATCGAGCGCCGGCCGTAGCGATCCGAGACGTATGCGAAGAGGATCGTGCCGACGAAGAGCCCCGCGAACGAGGCCGCTACGAAGCTTGCATAGCCGGTCCAATCGAAGAGACCGCTCGTGGTGGCCTTGAAGACGCCGGCTTTGATGAGACCCAGGGCGATGTATGCGATGATGAAGAGATCGTAGAACTCGAAACAGCCGCCCAGGGAGATCAAGACGACCAGCCGGCGTATATACGCCGAGGGAGGAAGACGGTCGAGACGGGCTGCGATGGTCGGGGTCGATGCCATGGCGATACTCGTCCTTTCATTGGTGCGCTGTTGCCGTAGGTTTCCTTTCCGGGAGCGGCGCGGCGCCGCATAGCGCCGAGCGGATGCGGTCGCTCGCCCGGGCGAGCGCCGTGGGGTCGATTCCCGTTTCGAGCCCGCAGGCGGAGATGAAACGATTCAATCGCTCGAGATCGAGGTTGCCCGGCGCGCCGGGTGCGAACGGGCAGCCGCCGAGTCCGGCCAGCGCCCCTTCAAACCGCCGGACGCCGCGCAGGAGGCCGGCGTAGACGTTTGCGAGGGCGTAGCCGAAGGAGTCGTGGAGGTGCAGCGAGAGCGGAACGCGCAGCGAGGCTGCGACCTGATCGATGCGGGTCGCGACGGTATACGGATCGGCGCGCCCGATCGTGTCGGCTAGCGTGATCAGCGTGCAGCCGCCTTCGGCGTAGCGGCGCGCGATGCCGCCGACGATTGCTGGATCGGTCTGCTCATCCGCATACGGCGAGACGAACGAGCATGCGATCGCGCCGTGTATCTCGACGCCGTCGCGCCGCGCGCGCGCGGCGACGGCGTCGAAGATCTCCAGCGTCTGTTCGATGCTGCGGTTGTTGTTGCTCTGGTTGTGGCGCGGGCTGGCCGAGGAGACGAAGACCAGACCCCAGCCCCCGGCCGCGTGGCTCGCAAAGGCGGCCAGCGCGCGCTCGTAGCCGCGCTCGTTCATCACCAGCGCCGTGTAGTGCGGCCCGGGCGGGAGCTGCGATGCGAGCCGGTCTGCATCGGCCAGCTGCGGCACCCAACGGGGATGGACGAACGAGGTGATCTCGATCTCGCCGACGCCGGCCTCGTGGAGGGCCCGCGCGACCGCGAGCTTCTCCTCCGTCGCCACCACGCACGGCTCGTCCTGAAGCCCGTCGCGTGCGCTGACGTCGAGAAGTGTGACGCGCTCAGCCATGAGGGAGACCGTACACTAGCTGCTTACCTCCATCGTCAAGCCCAGCTCGCGCATGATCTGGGCCGCGTCGCGGCCGACGGCGCCGGCCGCCATGGTGAGTTGGGCCGCGTGGGTACGGAACTTGGGCACGATGCCCGGCATGGTGATGCGCGCCCCCTTCTCGTCGGGCACCTGCGCAATCATGCCGCGCGCTTGAAAATGTGGGTCGGCGGCGATGTCGGCGACCGACATCACCGGCCCGGCGGGGACGGACGCCGCGACCAAGATCGCGCTCACCTCGTCGCTATCGCGCGTGCGTGTCCAGGCGGAGATGACCTCGTCGAGATCGGCGGCGTGCTCGACCCGCGCCAGATTGCTCTCGAAGCGCGGGTCGTCGGCGAGCTGGGGCTGCCCCATCGCCGCGGAGAGGCGCCGGAAGATGCCTTGACCGTTCCCGCCGATAGCCATCCAGCGCCCATCCTTGGTCGGGTAGATGTTGCTGGGCGCGGCGCGCAGGTAGCGATTGCCG
>JAGWST010000115.1 GCA_028869325.1 bacterium
ATCGGCACGGCCCACGGGCAGTCGCTCGAGAACCTGCTGATGAATCCCACCCTCTCGGACCTGGTCGGCGGCATCAGCGCGGTAACGCTCTCGGACGAAGAGGCGCGCCGGCGCGGCACGCGCAAGACGGTGCTGGAGCGTAAGGCGCCGCCCACGTTCGACGTGCTGGTCGAGATCCAAGAGCGCGATCGTCTTGCGATCCATCACACCGTCGCAGAGGTGGTGGATGCCCTGCTGCGCGGCTACATGCCGCAGCCCGAAGTGCGCCAGCGCAGCGCCAGCGGCGTCGTCGAGGTGGTGCAGGTCGCCGATACGCAGCCCATGGTGCGCGAGGCGCACGGCGTGGGCGCCGACCGCGACCTGTGGGACGAGGATCGCGACGAGTCGGAGCGTGAGCGGGCCAAGATGATCTTTCCCTACGGCGTCTCGCGCAATAAGATCGAGCGCGCTATTGCGAACCTGCGCGTGAACGCGGCGATCGCCCGCAAGTGGGACGATGCCGACGTGGTCATGACGCTCAAGTCGCTGGAGCGCAAGGAGACCTCGCGCCTGCGGGAGATCGCCTCCGAGAACGTGCCGATCTACTCCATCAAGACCAACACCACGGCGCAGATCCAGAACTGCCTCAAAGATCTCTTCAACCTGGGCAGTATCGATGCCGAGGAGATCGCGCTGCGCGAGGCCGAAGAGGCGGTCTACCAGGTCCTGCTCGACGCGCGTACCGTGGAGCTCTCGCCGCAGACGTCGTACATCCGGCGCATGCAGCACCAGCTGGCCGAGAAGTACCGCCTGCAATCGCGGAGCACCGGTGCCGAACCCAACCGCCGCGTGCAGATCTTTCGCGGGGAGGCACTGTAGCGGCCGGCATGTTCGTGACCATCGAGGGCGTCGAGGGTGCCGGCAAGAGCACCCTCGTCGCGCTCCTCTCCGACGCTTTGAAGAAGCGCGGCATCGACCACGTGGTCACACGCGAGCCCGGCGGGACGCCGCTGGGCGAGCGCATCCGCTCGCTCTTCCTCGAGCCGGAGGCGGCCATCGACCCGCTGGCCGAGGCGATGCTTATGGCCGCCTCGCGCGCGCAATTGGTCCGTAGGCTGATCCGGCCGGCGCTCGAGCGGGGTCAACTGGTGCTCTGCGATCGCTTCTGGGATGCCAGCGTGGCATACCAGGGCTACGGTCGCGGCCTGGGGCCCGAGCGCGTGATCGAGCTGAACCGCATCGCCACCGAGAGCCTCAGCCCCGATCTCACGCTGCTGCTGGACGTGCCGGAGGAGGAGGCGCAGCGGCGGATGCACGGGCGCAGCGGCGAACTTGACCGCATGGAACAGGAGTCGCGGGCGTTCCACCGCCGCGTGGCGGCCGGATACCACGCGCTGGCGGAGCGCTTCGCCGAGCGCTATCGGGTGCTGGATGCGCGCAGAGGCCCGGAACAGCTTGCGGACGAGGCGCTCGCAGCCATCGAGCAGCAGACGCGGCCGAGGTCCAGGCGCTGAGCGCGCGGGAGGCGGTGTGCTTCGACGCCGTCGGCCAGCCCGGTCCGCGCGCGCTCTTCGGGCGCACGCCGCCCGAGCGGCTGGCGCACGGCTATCTGTTCAGCGGTCCAGCAGGCGCGGGCAAGAAGACCTTCGCGTGGCAGTTGG
>JAGWST010000116.1 GCA_028869325.1 bacterium
GGCGATCGACGACTTGATCGTACCCTCGCGCGGCAGGCCAGCCTCGGTGACGCCCAGGTGCAAGGCGTAGGGCACGCGCTTAGAGATCAGCCGATAGGCCTCCACCGTCGTGCGCACGTCGTGCGCCTTGAGCGAGATCACGATATCGGTGTGGCCGAGCTCCTCCAGAATCGTCACGTGCCGCAGCGCGGACTCGACCATCGCCTCGGCCGTATGCCCCAAGCGCTGCTCGAGATCGGGCGCCAGCGATCCCATATTCACGCCGACCCGGATCGGGCACTTCGCCTCAACCGCCGCCTGCACGACCTCGCGAATCTTCTTCTCGTCCCGGATGTTGCCCGGATTGAGGCGCAGCTTGGCGACGCCGGCCTCGATCGCCGCCAGCGCCATGCGATAGTCGAAGTGCACATCGGCCACGATCGGCACCGGCGAGCGCGCGACGATCGCCGGCAGGCCCGCGGCGTCCTTGGGGTCCTGCACCGTGCAGCGGACGACTTCGCAGCCCGCCATCGCCAAGCCGTAGACCTGCTCGAGCGTCTTGTCGACGTCGGCGGTATCCGTGGTGGTCATCGATTGCACGACGATCGGAGCATCGCCGCCGATGGTCACGCTCGGGGCGTTGGAGTTGGTGCGGTTCTTCAGAACGACGGGTCTGGACTTGCGGCGAAGATGAATCATGATTTCCCTGGGCGACGAGAAGCCTCTAGAGCAAGCTTTGGTGCATCAGAAGGCGTTGGATGTCGTGAAGCGCGATGACCAGCATGAGCGCCATCAGCACCGCAAAGCCGACGACGTGCACCAGACCCTCTTTCTCGGGATCGATGGGCTTTCCCCGCAATATCTCGGCGATGAAGAACGCCGCGCGGCCGCCGTCGAGCGCCGGAAGCGGCAGCAGGTTGAAGAATCCCAGCAAGATCGAGATCGACCCCGCGAAGACCAGATACGGCCCCGCTCCCTGCTGCTCGACCTGCGTCGCGACCTGGCCGATCCCGATGATCCCTGAGAGCTGCGGCGCAGCATGTGTAAAGTGCGTCACCAGTTGAACGAGCGAGCCGACCGTGGAGGCCAGCACCAAGAGGGTCTGATCCCGCGCCTGCGGCAGCGCCTGCGCCAGCGGGACGGGAACGCTGCGGAAACCCGGCACGAAGCCCGTCAAGCCGAGGTGTCTGCCGTTGACCTCGCTCTCGACCGGCGTTACGTGGATGCTCAACGTCCGATCGTCGCGGCGGACGGTGAGCGTGAGCGGGATGCCCGCGGAGCGGTTGATGCGCTTCACCATCGCCGTGCCGTCGGCGATGGGCACGCCGTCGATGGCCGTGATCGTATCGCCGGGACGCAGGCCCGCCTTGGCGGCGGGCATCGCCGGCGAGCTGAGGCTGGCGACGGTGGTCGTCGGCACCTGCTGGCCGATCCCCGCGAGGGCGACCACAAAGATGGCGAAGCCCAGCACGAAGTTCATGAACGGCCCCGCCACCACGATCGCCAAGCGGGCCCAGACCGGCTTGCTCTGAAAGTCGGTTCCGTACTTGCCGCCCTCTTCGGCGAGATCGACCGGCTCCGGGGCCAGCCCGGCCTGCTCGGCCTTGCGCCCGTCCTCGCCCAGCATCAGACAGTAGCCGCCGACGAGGAAGGGGTTGAGGCGGTAGTTCGTTCCGTTGTAGCGGACGGTCAAGAGCGAGGGGCCGAAGCCGATCGCAAAGTCGGTGACGCGCACCTTGGAGAGCTTGGCGACGATGAAGTGCCCCCACTCGTGGAGCACGATCAGCACGCTGAGCGTGATCAGGAACGTGACGATGCGAAAGACGAGTCCGAGGTCAGCGTGCATGCGGCTCTCTCAATGATTCCCTATCCTGTGGCGCGTTCGGGCGGTTCGGGCGGCAAACTCTCTGGCCCACGCATCGACCCGCCGCACCGCCTCCAGGGTTGCCGCCTCGGCTTCGTGCGCGTCGAGCACGGCTCCCACCATGCGGGGGATCTCGGTGAAGCCGATCTCACCTGCGACGAAGGCCCGCACGGCGACCTCGTTGGCCGCCGAGAGCGCGGCGCTCGCCGTGCCGCCCATGGCGAGCGCCCGGTAGGCAAGGCCCAGGCAGGGGAAGCGGACGAGGTCCGGCGCCTCGAAGGAGTGGCGTGCCTGGTCGCCTCCGCCTAGTAGAGCAAGCGGATCGAGAGCGAGCGGAGAGGATTCCAGGCGATCGGGATAAGCCAGCGCGTAACCGATCGGCAGGCGCATATCCGGTGCCGCCAGCTGCGCCTTGACGTTACCGTCTGTGAAGATCACCAGCCCGTGGACCACGCTCTGCCGATGGACCAGGACCCGCACACGCTCCGGGGGCAGATCGAAGAGGCGGCAGGCTTCGATGACCTCCAGCCCCTTGTTCATCAACGTCGCCGAGTCGATCGTGTTCTTCGTGCCCATCTGCCAGGTCGGGTGGCGCAGTGCATCGGCGACCGTGACCCGGGCCAGCTCTTCGGCCGTGGCCGACCAGAAGGGCCCCCCGCTCGCGGTCAGCACGACGGCGTGAACGCGCTCGCGCCGCTCACCCTCGAGACATTGGAAGATGGCGCTGTGCTCGGAGTCCACCGGGAGAATGCGCGCGCCGGAGCGCCGTGCCTCCGCCATCAGCGCCTCGCCCAGCGAGACGACGATCTCCTTGTTGGCCAGCGCCACGTCGATGCCCGCACGCACGGCGGCGATGATCGCCTCCATCGCCACCGCTCCGTCGGTCGCCGCGAGCAGCACGTCAGGATGCGACTCCACGGCGCAGGCCAGCAGCCCCGCCGAGCCGCTCTCGACGCGCACCTCCGGTAGGGCGCCTCGCAGGCGCGCGACGTCGCCGGGATCGGCTGCGGAGATCAACCGCGGCGCGAACTCGCGCGCCTGCGCCACCAGCTCGTCGATGCGCCGGCCGGCCGCCAGCGCCACGACTTGGAAGCGCTCGCCATGGCGGCGGATGACGTCAAGCGCCTGGGTTCCGATGGAGCCCGTGCTGCCCAGGATCGCGACGCGCTTCATGCTTACCGCGCGAACGGAATGCCGCGCAGCAAGTGCAGCATCCAGTAGTAGGCGATGCCGCTGAAGAGATATGAGTCGAAGCGATCGAGCACGCCGCCGTGCCCGCTGATCGCCGAGCCCGCGTCCTTGACACGCGCGTCGCGCTTGAGCGCCGACTCCACCAGATCACCCAGGATCGCCGCCGACGAGGTCACGGTGGCGATCAGCGCCGCCTGCCAAGGCGAGAATCCCAGCGGCGCCTGGACCCCCGCCGCGACCCCGAAGATCAGCGCCGTCAGCAGGCCCCCGATGGCGCCCTCGACGGTCTTCTTGGGCGAGATCGGCGTCAAGCGGTGGCGTCCGAACTTCAATCCCCAGAGCATGCTGGCCGTATCGGTGAGCGCGACCAGCACCACGGCATAGATCGTGAGCACCAGGCCGTCGGGTGCCATGTTGCGCAAGACGATGTAGTAGCTGATCAGCTTGCCGATGTAGAGGACGGCGATGACCGTGACGGCGGTACGCAGCAGATAGCCGCTGCCGGCGCGCAGCAGACCGTAGAGAAACGAGACCAAGATGGTGAGGCCGATGAGATCGCGCTCGTAGTGCGGCAACCTGCCGAAGGAGGCCAGAACCACGTAGCCGGTGACGGCCGCCAGCGCCACGGGCCAGTGCAGCGGCGAGCCCTTTCGCTCGTCGAGCTTATGTAGCTCCCAGAGCGCGCCGACGGCGATGACGTAGACCAGCACGTCGAAGGCGGGCTGGTAGAAGATCGATCCGATCCCGACGACGGCGAGCCCGACGCCCACGACGACGCGCCGCTTGAAGCTGGCCGTGGCGACGCTCGAGCGAGCGCGCTCGTCGGCGGCCGCCA
>JAGWST010000117.1 GCA_028869325.1 bacterium
CGTCAAGGCCGCGCGGGAGCCCATGGATGGGCGGAGCGGGGCCGCAGCCGAGGCGACGGAGCGAGCGGGATGCGAGCGATGGAGCGTCTCCCGGAGGAAGGCATCGCCCTCCCTCCCCCGGCGCAGGTTCTACGACGGGATCTCGGGGATCTGCGTCTTGGGATTCCAGAGATGCTCGGGCTCGCCGAGATCGTGATTGATCCAGCGTGCCCAAACGAAGAGTGCGTCGGAGAGACGATTCAGAAAGGTGGCGGTGAGGGGCTCGATCTCGTCGTCGCGGCGCAGGCGCACGAGCAGACGCTCCGCGCGCCGGCAGATCGTACGCGCGAGATGAAGGAACCCGCCCGCGAACGAGCCGCCGGGATGGATGAAGTTGGCCAGCGGTTCGAGGTCGGCTTGGCAGCGGTCGATGGCGTGCTCGAGAAACTCGATGTCGGCCGGCGCGATCAGCGGCATCCCCTCCCAGCGGTCGGCCTTGAGCGTCGCCAGATCCGAGCCGAGGTTGAAGAGCACGTCCTGGACCCATGCCAGCCACGAATCCAGCAGGTGCGCGCGTTCGCTGTCGGGGGCGTCGGCTAGCGCGCGGCGCGCCAAGCCGATCGCCGAGGAGCACTCGTCGACGGTTCCGTAGGCATCGATGCGCAGGCTGTCTTTGGGGACGCGCTGACCGCCGACGAGGCCGGTGGTGCCGGCGTCGCCGGTTCGCGTGTAGATTCTCGTCAACTTCGGCATGCAAGAAAATTCGAGAGCTGACGGCGATCTTCATTGACATGAATGAAATCCGGTGTTACTCTCCCTCGAAAGGGTGTCCTGAAATATAGTTCTAATATTGAAATGAGGCTTGACGGCGGATGGCAAGACGGCCGAAGAGAGATCTGCTTGGAACCATCGTTCGTGGACTGCGAGCCCTCGACTACCTCGCGACCCAGCCGCACGGGGCAACGCCCAAGGAGCTCTCGCGAGCCTTACGCTGGAATATCTCGACCTGCTACCATGTGCTGAACACGCTCGAGTCCGAAGGCTATGCCGTGAGAGACGCTGCCACGACGGCGTTCCGTCTGGGGCCCAGCGTCGGCCGCCTGGCGCAAGGCTACTCGGCGCGCTTCGCCCTCTTGCCCACGCTGCGTCCACCGGTGGTCGAGCTCGCGCGCGTGACCTCGGAGAATGCCTATCTGGCGATTCACGAGGATCGCGAAGTCGCGATCGCCGAGATCGTCGAGAGCACGCAGCGCGTGCGCGTTGAGCGGCTGCACCCCGGCTACATGGAGAACCTGCATGCGCGCGCGCTGGGAAAGGCCGTGCTCGCCTATCTCCCGTGGCCGGAAGTTCGCTCGCAGTATCTCGGCGAGGATCCCGTGAAGCTCACGCGGACGACCAAGACGGATCTCGACGAGATTCACCGAGAGCTCGAGACCACGCGTGCGCGTGGCTACAGCCTCGACCTCGAGGAGTTCTGCGAGGGCGTGTGTTGCGTCGGTGCCCCGATCTTCGATGCGCAGGGCGCCGTCGTCGCCGCGCTCTCGATCTCGGTGCCGACGTATCGCTTCGAGCCGGCGCAGGCAGAGCTCATCCGTTCGGTGCGCGATGCCGCCCGTCAGGCCACGCGCCTGCTTGGAGGTGACGTCGCGGCACTCGCCCTCGCCTGACCTCGAGGCGCTGCGAGAGGTGCGCCATGGACCACAGAGATTTTGCGGGGTTTGAGCGCAGGAGCATCGCAACCAGCGAGGTACGCATCGAGACGTGGGTGGCGGGCTCGGGGCCGCCGTTGCTGCTGTTGCACGGCTTTCCGCAGACGCACGTGATGTGGCACCGCGTTGCGCCGAAGTTGGCCGAGCGCTTCACGGTGGTCTGCCCGGATATGCGCGGCTACGGTGCCAGCGAGAAGCCGGAGGGGGATGCGCGGCATGAGCGTTACGCCAAGCGCACGATGGCGCGCGACCAAGTGCAGGTCATGTCGGCGCTGGGCTTTGAGCGCTTCGCCGTAGCTGGGCACGATCGTGGTGCGCGCGTTGCCCATCGCATGGCGCTCGACCATCCCGCCCACGTCGAGCGCATCGTGCTGCTGGACATCTTGCCGACGCTCACGGTCTTCGATGGCGTCAATCAGCGCGTCGCATCCGGCTACTATCATTGGTTCTTCCTCAGCCAGCCGCGCGATCTGCCCGAGCGCATGATCGCCCTCGATCCGGACTTCTACTATCGGTGGTGCCTGCGCTCGTGGAGCGGCGGGGGCCTGGAAGTCTTCGATCCCGAGGCGCTTGAGGAGTATCTGGGGGCAATGCGCGATCCTGCGACGATCCATGCCACCTGCGAGGACTATCGCGCCGGCGCCACGATCGACCTCGAGCACGACCGCGCCGATATACGGCAACTGGTCGAGGCGCCGATGCTCCTGCTGTGGGGTGACCACATCACGGACGACCGTACTTTCGACCCCGGAGAAGTATGGGAACGGCGTGTCCGTAGAGTCGTGGAGCGGGCACTGGGATGCGGACACTTCGTCGCCGAGGAGAGGCCCGACGAGCTGCTCCGCGAGTTGAACGCCTTCCTCGGCTAGGAGCCTATCGGACTACGCCAACGGACTCCTAGGATATTCGCACCGCTCTGCGAACCTAGGCGGGTCATGGCAGAGGAGACCTCGATTCAAGAGCTCTCGGACGAGACGCTCGTCAAGGACGTCAAG
>JAGWST010000009.1 GCA_028869325.1 bacterium
ACCGCGCTACGCATGATCGCCGGCCTGGAGGAAATCACCGGGGGCGACCTGTATATCGGCGATCGGCGCGTCAACGACGTGGCCCCGAAAGATCGCGACATCGCCATGGTCTTTCAGAGCTACGCGCTCTATCCGCACAAGACCGCGTTCTCCAACATCGCCTTTCCGCTCGAGGCCGCGCGCACGACGCGGGACGAGATCATTGGGCGCGTACGGGCGGCCGCCGAGATGTTCGGCATCGCACATCTGCTGCAGCGCTACCCGCGCCAGTTGTCGGGCGGTGAACGCCAGCGCGTCGCCCTGGCGCGCGCCGTCGTACGGAACCCGGGCGTTTTCCTCTTCGACGAGCCGCTCTCCAACCTGGACGCGCGTCAGCGTACGACCGCCCGTGTCGAGCTGAAGCAGCTCCAACGCAAGCTCGGGGCGACGATCATCTACGTAACGCACGATCAGGTCGAGGCGATGGGCTTGGGCGACCGCGTGGCGGTGATGAATCGCGGCAAGGTGCTCCAAGTGGGAACGCCAAGCGACGTCTACGACCACCCCGCCGACACCTTCGTCGCCACCTTCCTCGGCTCGCCGCCGATGAATCTCGTGGAGGTGGACGATGCGACCTTGCTCGGCTTCAGGCCGGAGCGCTTCTTGCCCCGGGCGCTGTTCGGGCCGCCGGCCGATGTCGCCGCCTTTCGCTTTCTCGTGCGGCATGTCGAGTATCTAGGCTCCGACCGCCTAGTCTATGGCCGGCTGGAAGGGCAGCCCGTGGACGAGACGGGCGTGATCGCGACCTTACCGATTACCGTTGACCAGCCCATCGCTGCGGGCAACGCCTACGACTTCGCGGTCGACCGCAAGGCGCTCCGCTACTTCGACCGTCGAAGCGGGCGCAGCAGAGCCGATGACGCTGCCTGAGCAGCGATGGCCGGCCCCGCTCAGAACACGGCCCGCCGGGCGCGCGCAGGGGTATCGACGCGCAACTCTTGCCGACCGCTGCGATCTGCTGGGCCGCATCATGTTGACCCCGGCGCTGGCCTACGTGCTGCTCCTGGCAGGCGTTCCCTTCGTACTGGCGATCATGCTGAGCTTCAGCTCCGCGACGGCCGGCGGCCTGGAGTTTCACTGGGTGGGCCTGCGCAATTTCCGCGAAATCCTCCCCGACCCGGTCTTCCACCAGGCGATCATCAATACGATCCTCATTACGATCGTCTCGCAGATTGCCGTGATGATCCTGGCGACGATCTCCGCGCTGGTGCTCGACGCCGGGATCCGCGGCATGCGCGTCTTTCGCTTCTTGCTGCTGCTGCCTTGGGCGGTCCCGGTCTCGCTCGCGGCGCTGGCCTGGGTCTGGATGTTCGACTCGACGTTCAGCGTGGTCAACTGGACGCTGCGCGTGTTAGGGCTGATGCACGGCTGGCTCTACTGGTTCGGCGACACGACGCTCGCGCTCACTGCGGTCATCGTCGTGGACATCTGGCGCATGTTTCCGTTCGCTACCGTAATCGTGCTTGCTGGACTTACCTCGATTCCCCAGGACATTCGCGAAGCCGCCCTGGTGGATGGCGCAGGATTCTGGCGCCGCATCTTCGAGATCGAGTTCCCGCTCATCGTCCCGATCGCCAGCGTGGCCGTACTCTTCGGCATCGCCTTCACAGCCACCGATCTCACGACCGTCTACCTCTTGACCAACGGCGGCCCCTATAACAGCACGCAGGTCTTGAGTACGCTCGCATTCCAACGCGGGATCCTGGGCGGAGACCTGGGACAGGGCGCCGCGATCGCACTGTTTCTGCTGCCGGTGCTGGCCCTGGCAACGATCATTCTGCTGCACTTCGCCCGGCGAACGGAGATCGGCTCGTGAAGCGCCGCACGCTGCGGCGCGCGATGCGTATCGTCAAGCGCGCCGCCCTGTACGTCACCGCGGTTGCCATCACGGTCTTGGCGATCATCCCGTTCTACTGGATGTTCCTCACCATGTTCAAACAGGACCGCGACCTGTACGTCGGCGGGACGGTGATGAGCCACATCCCTTGGGCCTTCAACGCGCCGCCAACCTGGGCACACGTCTCGCTCCTGTTCGCGCAGACCGACTACGTCCGCTGGGTGGGCAATACCGTCTTCGTGGGGCTGCTGGTCGTCGCCATCACGGTTGCGTTCTCGCTCCCGGCCGGCTATGCGCTGACCAAGCTCGCGGGCTCGTGGGGGGAGCCGCTGGGTATCGGTGTCTTCCTCACCTACTTGGTGCCGCCGACCTTGCTCTTCATCCCGTTCGCGCGCGTCGTGGCTTGGCTGCATCTCACCAATACGCTGTGGTCGCTCGTGCTGGTCTACCCGACGTTCACGATCCCGTTCTGCACCTGGCTCATGATGGGCTTCTTTCGGACGATTCCCAGAGATCTCGAAGAGCAGGGGATGATCGACGGCTACAGCCGGCTGGCCGTCATCCGCACGATCGTCGTCCCTTTGGCTCTCTCCGGCACGTTGACCGTC
>JAGWST010000118.1 GCA_028869325.1 bacterium
CGACCGCCCCCTTGCGGATCACTCGCCTACCGTAGCCGGACAGACTCCCAGAGCCCCCGTCATCGTACGATGGCGAGGGCTCGTGCGCAACGAGGGAGCGTAACTCTCCCGGGCGGAGGCGCTACTTGACGACCTTGAAGGTGATGGCCATATTGGCGTGGCCGGCACCGCAGAAAAGGGCGCAATGCTCGACGAAGGTGCCCGCCTTCTTCGGGGTCACGGTGACCTCCGTGGGCTTGCTGGTGATCGTCACGACCTTGTCTAGGCCGATCTCCGGCGCCTGCAGGCCGTGGGCGCCCTGCGTCGCCACCAGCTTGAGCGTCACCGGCTGGCCCGCTTTGAGCGTCACGACGGCCGGCGTGAACGCGAAGTCCTTGGCCGAGATCTCGACGGTCTTCGGCGCGGCGGCGCCGGCAACGGTGGTGGCGCCCAGCGCGAATACGGCGACCAAAAGCGAGGTACGGGTGTTCACGATGAATCCTTTCGTCGATCGATGAGCGATGAATACCGCGACGATCTTACGCCCACGACGAGAGGCAGACAGCGACAAAGGTTGCAGCCGGAGTCAGAGAGAGCTCGGCAGCGAGAGCGCCGACTCGATCAAGCTGTCGGCATTCTGGATATAGCGCCGCCCCTTGCTCACCTCCCACGGCCGCGCCGCCAGGAGCGCCGAGAGGACGGCGCGCGTAGCCGGGGACTTGTTGAGCGTGTAGAAGTGGATGGCCGGCGCACCGCGGGCCAGGAGATCGGCGCACTGCAGCGTGGCATAGGCGACGCCCAGATCGATGACGGCCTCCGGCTCCTCGCGGCGCGCCTGCAGCTCGCGCATCAGACGCGGCGGGATGCTGGCGCCGCACATCCGCGTGAAGCGCTCGATCTGCGCGGCATTGGTGATCGGCATGATGCCGGGGATGATCGGCACGTCGATCCCCGCACGGCGCGCGCGCTCGACGAACGAGAAGTAGCGCTCGTTGTCGAAGAAGAGCTGCGTGATGAGGAACTCCGCCCCCGCCTCGACCTTGGCGCGCAAGTTGCGCAGATCGGCGGCCGGATTCGGTGCCTCGATGTGCTTTTCGGGATAGCAGGCGCCTCCGACGCAAGGAGCGCCGCTCTCGCGCGCGAGGCGCACCAGCTCGTCCGCGTGCGCGAGACCGCCGGCGACGGGCGTGAATGCGGCCTCACCCTGCGGCGGGTCCCCGCGCAACGCAAGCACGTTCTCGATGCCGGCGGCGTGAAAGTCGCCGAGCGTGCGAAGCAGCTCTTCGGCCGTCGCGCCGACGCACGTCAGGTGCGCCATCGCCTCGATGCGCAGCTCGCGCTTGATGGCCTTCGTCAGATCGATGGTACGCGCGCGCGTGCTGCCGCCCGCGCCGTAGGTCACGGAGACGAACGAGGGGCCCAGCGAGCGCAGCGCCTCGACCGTCTGCAGCAACGCGGCGACGGCGTCGTCGCTCTTGGGCGGAAAGAACTCG
>JAGWST010000119.1 GCA_028869325.1 bacterium
GCGGTTACGCGGAAATCTTCTGGCGCAACGTGCAAGCTTCGGGGGTCATTCCACAGATCTCGTTGATCGCGGGTCCATGCGCCGGCGGCGCGGTCTATAGCCCGGCTATCACCGACTTCGTCTTCATGGTCGACAAGATCTCGCAGATGTTCATCACAGGGCCAGAGATCATCAAGACCGTCACCGGCGAGGAGGTCAGCTTCGAGGAGCTCGGCGGCGCGTACACCCACTCGACCAAGAGCGGCGTGGCGCATCTGATCGCGGCGGACGAGGACGAGATGCTCGAGCAGACGCGCATCCTGCTCGGCTACATCCCGCAGAACAACCTCGACGATCCGCCTCGCAGCGCTTGCAGCGACGATCCCCAGCGTGCCGACGCGGCCCTGGCGGAGATCGTGCCGGAGAATCCCAACCAGCCCTACGACATGCTGGAGATCATCCAACGGGTGGTCGACGACGGCGCGTTCTTCGAGATCCAGCCGCTCTACGCACAGAACATCATCTGCGGCTTCGCGCGTTGCGACGGGCGCAGCGTCGGCATCGTCGCCAATCAGCCGAAGGTCTTGGCGGGCGTGCTGGACATCAACTCGTCGATCAAAGGGGCGCGCTTCGTACGCTTCTGCGACGCCTTCAACATCCCGCTGGTGACCTTCGTCGACGTTCCCGGCTTTCTCCCCGGCATCGCGCAGGAGTACGGCGGCATCATCAAGCACGGCGCGAAGCTGCTCTATGCTTTCGCCGAGGCAACCGTTCCGAAGATCACGGTCATCACGCGCAAGGCATACGGCGGAGCGTACGACGTCATGGCCTCCAAGCACATCCGCGCCGACTTCAACGTCGCCTGGCCGGGCGCGGAGATCGCGGTGATGGGCCCGCAGGGTGCGGTGAAGACGATCTTTCGCCGCGACATCGAACGGGCCGAAGACCCGCAGGCAAAGACCGACGAGCTAGTCGCCGAGTACACGCGCCGCTTCGCCAGCCCCTTCATCGCCGCCGAGCGCGGCTATATCGACGACGTCATCGAGGCGCCTCAGACGCGCGCGGTCGTCTGCCGGGCGCTGCAGATGTTCGAGAACAAGCGCGTCGAGCGGCCGCAGCGCAAGCACGGCAATATCCCTTTGTGAGGCACACCACCCTCTGCTGGTTGGCGTCCGCTTTGTCGGGGAGGGGTGTTCCGCGAGCGAGGGGAACCCGGCGGGCTATGTCTACGGTACTCCGCCGCCTGCTGCCGGCGTCTCTGCTGCTGGCCGCCGCTCTCGTAGCTTTCGCCGCACCCGGTGCCGCCCGTTCGAAATCCAATGCGAACGACGTCCCCAACGAGATGAGCTCCGCTACGCCGCCGCCCTACCGTGCCAATCTCCAGGTGGCGTTCGGCCCCTTCGCCATCGGCACCTCACGCGCCGATCTGGACCGCATCTCCGGCAAGAAATCGGATCCCAAGATGGCTCGCGTCCGCTACGAGCTCCAGGACGGCGAGGCGGCAACCGTGACCTTCGCCAGTGACAAGGCGCTGGAGATCAACATCGCGCGTCCCATCACCGAGAAGTCCAAGGCCGTGCTCTCCACCACCGACGGCATTCGGCTGGGCGCCCCGATCGGTGCCGTGCTGCCGCTCTACGGCGCCCCCGCCGATCGAGAGCCGGGGACCGGTCCCGGCTACACGCTCTACGCCTGGCGGATGCAGAGCGGCCGCAGCGTGGTCTTTCAAACCTTCCTCGGGCGGATCGTGCAAGTCGATCTGCTTCCGCCCAAGGCCTACACCAGCGGCGTCAGCGTCGACGGCGGTGGCGGCACATCCGCGGACGATCCGGTGGCGATCACGGCGCCCAGCCACGATCTGGCCGTCGAGGCGGAGTACACGTGGCTCTCGCGCATCGATTGCGGCGCCGCGGGCTTCCGCTTTGCCTTCGAGCGCGACATCGCGCAGAAGCAGCGGCGGCTGGAGGCGATCGGGCTCTACTGCGCCGACGATCAGCGCATCTATTTCTTCGACGTGACCAAGGTTCCGAAGGGATCGTAGAATGGGATTGCTCGCGGGCAAACGCGCTCTGATCACCGGCGTGGCCAATCGCTGGAGCATCGCGTATGCGATCGCCAAGGCCTTTCACGAGCAGGGCGCGCATCTCGCGTTCACCTATCAGGGCGAGCGCGTGCGCGATGAAGTCGAGAAGTTCGCGGCCGCCTGCGACGGGGCGCCCGTCTTCGAGTGCGACGTCTCCAGCGACGAGCATCTCACGCGCCTGCGCGACGGTCTCGCGGAGCGCTTCGGCGAGCTGGACACGCTGGTGCACTCCATCGCCTATGCCAACAAGGAGGACCTGGCCGGCAGGGTCTACCAGACCTCGCGCGAGGGCTTCCGGCTCTCGCTGGACGTCTCGGCGTACTCGTTGGTGGCGTTGGTGGGGGCGCTGGTGGGGAGCCTCAATGACGGCGCCAGCATCATGGCCCTGACCTACCTCGGCGCCACGGAGATCGTGCCCAACTACAACCTGATGGGCATCGCCAAGGCGGCACTCGAATCCGAGGTACGCTACCTGGCCTACGATCTCGGCGAGCGCGGCATTCGCGTCAACGCCATCTCGGCGGGCCCGCTCAAGACGGCCTCGTCGCGCCAGGTCGGCGGTTTCTCCAACATCCTGGGCGTGGTGCCGAAGGTCGCCCCGCTGAAGCGCAACATCAGCGCGCAGGACGTCGCCAACACGGCCGTCTATCTTGCCTCCGACCTCTCCGCCGCCGTCACGGCCGACGTCCACTTCGTGGACTCGGGCTTCCACGCCGTCGGCATCCCGCCGCTGGACCTGCGATGACCGTCGAGGGCGGGCGTCCTTCGCCTGAGGAGATCGCGGCGATCCTCGTCGCGCTCGAGGCGACGCTCGCCGCCGCGGCGCCCCAGGACGCACGGGCCCAGGCACCCGCGTGGCGTCTGGCGGCGCGCCTTCCCGTGCGCGATATCGATGCGTTGCGCCACGCGCGCGATGCATGGCGTCTCTCGCGATCGCGAATGGCGTAGCGGCCCGTAAGGGGTCGAGCCGGCAGGACGCCGCGCCCCGCCCCGCCAAGGGCGGACGGTTCCTTTCGCAGCGGAGGTTCTCTCATTTTCAGCAAGCTCTTGATCGCCAATCGCGGTGAGATCGCCGTGCGCGTGCTGCGCACCGCCCGTGAGATGGGAATCGCCACCGTCGCCGTCTACTCGGAGGTCGATCGCGACGCGCTTCACGTGCGTCTCGCCGACGAAGCCTATCTGCTCGGCCCCGCCCAGCCCGCGCAGTCGTACCTCAACGTCGAGCGGTTGCTGGAGGTGGCGCGCGCCGCGCGGGCGGAGGCGATCCACCCCGGCTACGGCTTTCTCGCCGAGAATGCCGCCTTCGCGCGCGCCGTCATCGCCTCCGGGCTGAGCTGGATCGGCCCGAATCCCAAGGCCATCGATGCGATGGGCGACAAGCTGCGCGCACGCGAGGCCATGGTCGCCGCGGGCGTGCCCGTAGTACCGGGAA
>JAGWST010000120.1 GCA_028869325.1 bacterium
GGCCGCGCAGGACGCGCAGGAGATGCTCGCCTTGGGCTTCACCGCCATCAAAGTCAAGATCGGGCGCGGCGATCTGGCAGCGGACCTCGAGACGATTCGCGCGGTGCGCGCCGCGGTAGGCGCGGGGATCCGCCTGATGGTCGACTACAATCAGAGTCTCTGCGTTCCCGAGGCGATCGACCGCGCGCGCGTGCTGGACGACGAGGGCCTCTACTGGATCGAGGAGCCGACGCTCGCCGACGACTTTGCCGGGCATGCGCGCATCGCGGCCGCGGCGCGAACGTCGATCCAACTGGGCGAGAATTGGTGGGGACCGCACGACATGGCCAAGAGCATCGCCGCACACGCCTCGGATCACGTGATGCTCGACGTGATGAAGCTGGGCGGCGTCAGCGGCTGGTTGCGCGCCGCCTCGTTGGCGGAGGCCGCGGGGCTGCCGGCCTCCAGCCACACCTTCCCCGAGTTTAGCGCACATCTGCTCGGCGTGACGCCAACCGCGCATTACTTGGAGTATCTCGACCACGCCGGCGGCATCCTGGCGGAGCCGATCCAGATCAGGGACGGTCATGCGATGACGCCGGACCGCCCCGGTAGCGGCCTGGAGTGGAACGAGGAGCTGATTCAAAGACTGCTTGCGCAATAGACGCCGGGCGAGCCTCAGAGCGCGCAGGTGCGGAATCCGGCGGCGACGTCGGTACGGTGAGGCAGGTAGAAGTTGCGCCATGTGTTGCGCACCAAGCGCGCGCGCGTGGTCCACGCGCCGCCGCGCAGCACCTTGTGCGTGCCGAACCACGGCTGCGAGTACTCGGCATAGGGATCGGTGACGAAGCCGGGGTAGGGGCCGAACGCATCGGCCGTCCACTCCCACACGTTGCCGAGCATCTGCCGGCAGCCCCACGGAGTATCACCCGCGCCGCAGGCACCGACCGCAACGACGTCGCCGCGCGCATGATCCAGGTTCGCGCGCTCCGCCGTGGGCGGATCGTTCCCCCACGGGTAGCGCAGCCGTTCTCCGTCGCCGGTCATCGCAGCGGCGAACTCCCACTCCGCCTCGCTGGGCAGACGGCGCCTTGCCCAACGGCAGTACGCCTGTGCCTCGTGCCACGAGACATGCACCACGGGCTCGTCGTCGCGCAGCGCGATCCAGGAGTCGAAGCGCCTGCGCTCCCATGCACCCTGCCCCAGACGCCGCCAGTAGACGGGATGCTCCAAAGCGCGCGCGGAGCGAAAGGCCCAGCCCTCTTCGCTCCAGAGCTCGCGCCGCGCGTATCCGCCGCCGGCGACGAAATCTCGATAGCGCGCGTTGGTGACCGGCGTGCGCGCCATGCGGAAGGGCCGCAGCAGTACCGGATGCGCCCACTTCTCGTTGTCGAAGACGAAGCCGTCGTCCGGCCGCGCCCCCAGCATCAGCAGGCCGCCTGGGATCTCGACGTCCCCCTCCGGCGAGGCGGATCCACCCGCAGACACGCCGGCGGCGCCGGCGAAAGCGGGCGCGGGGTAGCCCAAGAATTGGCGCGTGTAGAGCAGCGCCTCGTCGTGCATGTCCTCATGAAAGGTCGCCAGCTCGCTGAAGTAGCGTGTTGCGGGCGCGGCCGGACGGCGCTCAAGCATCGCGATCGTGCGCTCGAGCGTCGCCTCCATGTAGGCGGCCGTCCCGCGCCGATCCGGCAGCGGCAGATCCCAACGCGTAGCGTGGGCGACGGCGGCCGAGTCGTAGAGCGCATCCCCCTGCGCCCGCAGCGGATCCTCGCCGTGCAGCCGCCGCAGCAGCCAGTATTCTTGGAACCATGCGACGTGGCCGATCTCCCACAGCAGCGGGTTGACGTTCTCCACCTGCGGAACCCGCAGCAAGTGGTCCGGCAGATCGGCGACCAGCGCCTCCGTACGCAGACGGGCCTCGCGCAGGTCATCCGCGGCAAGCCTGGGGGACTCACCCATTTCCGGCATCGAACACTTCGGCCATATGCACATTCTGCTTCAGGACAGCCCCGAGAGCCCCTCCCGATGACCATCGTGATGGTCAGCCCTCACTTGGCCAGCTCGACGACGGGCAACCACGTCACGGCGCAGCGCTGGGCCAGGATACTGCGCTCGCTGGGGCATCGCGTCCATCTTTGCGAGCGCTACGACGACCGCCCCTACGATGCGATGATCGCGCTGCACGCGCGCCGCAACGCCGATGCCGCCGCGCGCTTTCACCGCCTCTTTCCCGACCGGCCGCTCATCGTCGCACTGACCGGAACCGATCTCTACCACGACCTCCCGCGCAGCGCCGCGGCTCGACGCTCACTCGAGATCGCCACGCGACTGGTGCTCCTGCAACCCGAGGGTATCGAGGAGCTGAGCCCGCACCTGCGGGGCAAGGCGCGCGCCATCATCCAGTCGGCCGTGGCGCCGCGCGCGCGCAAGGCCGTGGCCCGAAATGGCGAGTTCGCGGTGGCCGTGCTCGGCCATCTGCGCGCCGTCAAGGATCCGCTGCGTGCGGCAATGGCGGCGCGTCTGCTGCCGAAGAGCTCGCGTATCGCGGTGCTCCACGCCGGCGCCGCCCTGGAGCCGCGCTACGGAACGCGCGCGCGTGCGGAGATGGCGCGCAACGCGCGTTACCGCTGGCTCGGCGAGCTCGGCCATGCGCGCGCGCAGCGGCTGCTCGCCGCAAGCCGGCTGCTGGTGCTCACCTCGCGCAGCGAGGGCGGCGCCAACGTGGTCTCCGAGGCGCTTGCCGCGGGCGTGCCGATCGTCGGATCGAACATCGGCGGAACGCGCGGCGTGCTGGGCGCCCACTACCCCGGCCTCTACCCGCCCGGCGACACGCGCGCGCTCGCGGCGCTGCTGGAGCGCGCGGAGCGCGACAAGGATTTCTACGGCGACTTGCGCCGCCGTTGCCGCAAACTGGCGCAGCTCGTGCGCCCCGAGCGAGAGCTTCGCGCTTGGCGGGCGCTGATCGCGGAGGTCGCACCGCACGTGGGGCGCCTCACTGAATCGTGATCGCGCTGGTGCTCACGCTGACGGGAATCGTCGCGCTCTGGTAGTTACCACCCAGCACGCTGAGAGAGCAGCTCCCCAGCGCCTGCGGCGTCACGGTGATCGTGAGCGGATTCGGCCCCGATGTGGCGGAGAGCGTCGCGTTGGCGGAGCAGCCCGAGACGGCGAGCATCCCGCTATAGCTCGGCTGCGAGATCCGGAGCTGCTGCGCCGCGGACGGGCCGATGCCGCCGAGCGAGAGCACCGGCGGGCTCGCGACGATACCTCCCGGTCCGCTGGGCGGCGCCGGCCCGCCACCGCCGCCCCCGCCGCACCCGCCGAGCGCGACGAACGCCACGACCGCCAGTATGCCCGGTCCACTCGCTGCGTGCATCACCTTTGCCCTCGCCGGCAGGCAGGCGTCTACCTCCACTGTTCTACGCCGGCTCCCCGTACCAGATACCCCATCCAGCCCGGCCCACATTTCAGGGAGGGCATCGAGGCCTTCCTCGAAAAGCGCAAGGCCGATTGGAGGGGCGAATAGGCGCCTCCCCGCTCGATGGAGGTCTTCCATGCCACATCGCGGTCTTGCCATGCTGCTCGCCGTCGCGCTGCTCGGCGGCATCTCCCTGGGCGCCGGGCAGCGCGCGGAGGCGCAACCGGGCAGCGAGACGCTCACGATCTCTCAGGGCGTCGACGCGGACACGCTCAACCCGCTCGGCACGCCCGTCACCACCACCAACAACGTCACCTACCAGATCTTCGACGGCCTGCTTGCGCACGATCCGGCCGGGAGGTTGATTCCCGCGCTGGCTACCTCGTGGAAGCAGATCTCTCCAGACAAGTGGGAGTTCAAGCTCCGCCACGGCGTGACGTTCTCCAATGGCGATCCCTTCACCAGCGCCGACGTCAAGTTCACCGTCGAGAAGCTCCAAGACCCCACCTTCAAATCGGGCAAGGCCAACTACGTGAACACGATCAGTCAGGTGCTCACGCCCGATCCGTACACGGCCGTCTACGTCACCAAGAAGCCCGTCGCGGTCATGCCGGGGCGGCCCTTCGACGTACGCATCGTCGACGCCAAGTACTGGAAGGAGCACGGGGACGCCTACATGGCCGATCATCCGATCGGGACCGGCGCCTACACGCTCAAGGAGTGGCGTAAGGACGACCACATCACGCTCGTCGCGCGCAAGGGTTTTTGGGGCGGAGACGCGCCGATCAAGACCGTCGTCTTCAGGCCGATCCCCGAGGCGGCCTCGCGCGTCGCCGCGCTGCAGACGGGGGCCTCCGATATCATCACCAACGTACCCACGCAGAACGCCGATCAGATCGCAAAAGGCAAGAACACCAAGTTAGGCGAGGTGCGCAGCGATCGCGTGCTCTTCATCGCGTTCGAGACGGAGAAGCCGGGCCCGCAGGACAACGTCTACTTCCGCCAAGCGCTGAACTACGCCATCGACATCCCCGCCGTCATCAAGACCGTGTTACGCGGTCACGCGTATCCGCTGCAGAACGGCCCGCTGCCGCCCAACTTCGTCGGCTACGATGCCAAGCTGCCTTCCTACAGCTACGACCCCGCCAAAGCCAAGGAGCTCCTGAAACGATCCGGCGTCACGTTGCCGGTCGACTTCACGCTCTGGTCGCCGTCGGGGCGCTACAACATGGACAAGGAGGTAGCCCAGGCGATCGCGGGCCAGCTCTCCGCGGTGGGCGTGAACACCACGGTCAAGACGGAGGAGTGGACGAACTACGTCAACGACGAGTTGCACAAGAACCTGACGCCGATGTACGAGCTGGGTTGGGGCAACACCACGTTCGACGCCGACGACACCCTCACGGCGCTCTTTACGCACGACTACCCGCTCTCCGGTTGGGGAACGCCCGAGACGGACAAGATGATCGCCCAGGCGCGCTCCGAGACCGATCCGGCTAAGCGCGCGGAGCTGTACGCGAAGATCCTCGGCATGGTCCACGAGCAGGCGCCTTGGCTCTTCCTCTTCGAGTACCAGGACCTCTACGGCATCACCAAGCGCGTGAACTTTCAACCGCGCTCGGACGAGCAGATCAACTGCCACGACATCACCTGGGCCAAGCCGTAGTCTCGCGAGGCCGGCAGGCTCCTCGGAGCGTGTCGGCCTCCCGTCGGTTTGACGCGAGGCCTTTCGTCGTATTCACGCTACGCAAACAAGCACCCAGGAGTCCTATGGCACAAATGTGCCATCTCGGGCTATGATCTAGGGGAGGGGCGGCCGGCTCTGTATGGCAGCCGACCCTTCGCGCTACGTATCGTGAAAGGACCGAGACGATGCTCCTTCGTTTGACGCTGGTGCTCGCGATGGCCGCACTGGCAGGGTGCAGCGGCGGCGCGGCCCTCGTGCCAACGTCCCCCGCTCCGGGCTCGGGGTTGCAATCCGAAGGCAGCCACCCGCCGTACTCGCAGGCCTCGGCAGAGGGTTCCCACCCGCCGTATGCCGCGGAGGGATCGCACCCTCCATATTGATCGTGTAAAGTCTGCCTCCGCGCTGGAGGGGGCTTAGGACCCAGGGACGAACGGCCCCGACCTCCCCCTCATCTCGTCTAGAGCAACCGCTTGGAGATATGGACGTGACCAAGCCTGTGCCGTCGTTCGATCTCGTATCGGCGAAAGAGGCGCAACAGCGGGGAGAGTTCGACGAATGCCTCGCCTTGATCGAGGGCATCCCCGCGTGTACGCGCGAGTTTGCGCAGGGCCTCTGCCTGCGCGGGCGCATCCTCCTCGCCCGCGACCCCGTTCGAGCCGTCTCGACCCTGAAAGAGGGCGCGTTCCTCGTGACGGACTTTCCCGACGAGCACACCGAGATCCAAATTCTGCTCGGGCGCGCGCTGACGTTCACGGATCAGTTCGAGCTTGCCGACCGCGTCCTGCGCCGGGCCCTCGAGCGCGCGCAGGAGTTGCGCTCCCGTCGTCTGCAGGCGTACGCCGCCTTCAATCTCGCTACCCTGCTCTCGATGCGCTCTGCGTACGACGAGGCCGAGCGCTACGTCGCCATCGCCGCATCCGATCCGAACAGCATCGCCCAGGCGCGCGCGCACACCATCTCATCGTTCGTCAGTGCGGCGCGCGGGGATTACCGCGGCCAGCTCACGCAGGCACGTGAGGCGCTCCAAGCGCTGAAGTCGGCCAACGAAGTCGATATCGCCCTGGAGGCGACGCTCACCCACGTCGTCGCGGCACTCGGCAGCGAGCTCTGCGACGAGGACGCGCTGCGCCTGGCCCATGCGCACGCGCGCGAGCTCCCCTGGACGCCGGACGTCCGCGTCGAGGAGTTCCAGACCTACCGGGCACTCGGCCTGGCCGCGGGCTTGACCGGCGACCGTTTAGCCGTGATTCGGTGCTACCGCCGCGCGATCGATCTCGCGCCGACGGCGCCGTGGAGAGTCCTGGCCCACCTTTCGCTGGCGAAGTTCCTCCGCGAGCACGAGACGTGGATCTGGCAAGCGGAGCTCGCCCATGCCGACGACTTGGGCTCAGGTGTCGATTGGCGCAACGTGCGCGGCCCCGAGCAGCAGGCGCTGATCCTCTTCATCGAGCTCTACGCCGATGCCGATCCCGCGCTTGCTACCAAGTACAGCACGCTCCTCCACGCCGGCACGCAGCTCGACAGCCGGCACTCGCAACGCTGGGATGGCCGCCTCAAGGCGCACAAGCAGTATGCGCTGGGGGTCCTGCTCACGGCGGAGGACGCCGATCACGCGCGCGGCCTCCTCGAGGAGGCTTGGCGGATCTACGAGCGCATCGGCTACGCCTGGCGCGCCGCCGAGACCTCGCTCGCCATGCTCGACGTCTGCCCGCCTGCTGAGTCTGCGTTATGGCTGACGCGGGCAAACCGCATCTTCGCCGTCGCCCCGCAGAGCGGGATTGCCGCACGCTTGACGCATCGCTCGAGCCGCGACTCCCCACGTGGCGTGCAGCTCAACCCCGGGCCCGCCCGCGTTCGCGAGCTGCTCTTTCAAGGCAAGACGATCGCGGAGATCTGCGCTGCCCTCTGCATCAGCCGCAATACGGTGAACAAGCACATCGCCGCGGTCAAGCGCAGCTATGGCGTGAGCAACCTCAATCAACTTCTCGCAAGGGGCATCCAGCAGCATCTCGGGTGAGAGGCCCGAATTGGCAATATTGCCGATTCATGTTAGAATACGGCAATATTGCCACTGGAGGGCCGCCCATGACCGCACCCGCCGTCAAGGTCGTAACCGACATCTCGCGTTCGGTGGCCCTCAAAGCCGTAGGCCGCATCGCAGAGCGCTGGGGTTTGGGGAAACCGGAGCTGGCGCGCGTCCTGGGGATGCTCCCCGCACGTACCGTACGCGATTGGTTCGAACGGGACCGCAACGAGCCGCTGCCTCACGATGTCGTCGAGCGAATATCGCATCTCATCGGCATCTACGACGGCCTGCATCGGCTGTTCGGGGACGATGCCTACGCAGATCGCTGGATCGCGATCAAAAATGAAGCCTTCGGGTCCCGGGAACCGCGCGAGCTTCTCCTGAGCGGGAGTTTTACCGCGCTGGTCGACATTCGCCGCTACGTTGAGCGTGCGCTCCAGCAATGACCATCGAGACGCTGCACGGCCTGCGTATGGAACGGCTGGCGTTTCCCGCCCGATCGCCTGCGCTCGAAACGCTCGTGGATGACCGAGAAGAGCGCCTGGCGCTGGATGCCATTCGAGCCCTTACCGCGACCGTCAGCAATAATCCGTGGGACTACGTGCGGGCGCCATTTGCCTGCCCGGCCGTCAGCCGCTTCAGCGATGGCGCGTATGGGGTGCTCTCTGCCGCGAACTCGCTCGTAACCGCCATCCGAGAGAGTGCCTACCACCTGACGCGCATCTATACGGATGGGCGGGCGCCGGCGATGGAGACTCGGCGCCTACACCTAGGGCTACGTTTGGCTGGCGCGGTCGTCGACGCACGGCGTCGCACAGATCCGCGCATCGACCAGGCGATCTACGATCCGGAGGCATACGCCGTGGCGCAAGCGTTCGGCGCCAAAGCCCGATCGAGAGCGCGAGGGCTGCACTACGACAGCGTGCGCAATTCAAAGGGTGGGCATTGCGTGTGCGCCTTCGCACCGGACTTGGTACGCCATGCCCGGATCACCAGCACGTGCGCCTTCGTCTGGGACGGGCGACAGTTCGTGGAAGAGCACGACATCCGGATGCTGTGAGTGCCGCCCTAGAGGCCCGCGCTCAGTGTTCCGATGGTTGACGCCTTCATGCGCCGGCAGGGAGAGGGCGTGAAACGCGGGCCGCTGAAGCCCCGCCGAAGCCCCCAAGTCTGGGCGGAGGTCACGTGCCGGAGCTTCTCGAGTTCAGCGACGTGGATGCGGCGCTCGATCACTACCTCGAGCACTTCTCCGACGGTTTGCCGGTGCTCTTGCCCACCGAGCGCCGCGTCGGCGAGCTGCTGGCGGCCGTGCCGCAGGCCCCAGATCACCAGTTGGGCAGCGTGCCGCCGCGCGGAACGGCGCTGAGCGTACGCGACCTCGCCGTCAACGCCGCGATGGCCGGCTGTCCTCCGGCTGCCTTTCCGGTCGCGCTTGCGGCCGTCACGGCGGCGCTGGAGCGCCCGTTCAATCTCAACGGGATTCAGTCGACCACGCACAGCGCTACGCCGTTGATCGTCGTCAGCGGTCCCGCCGCGGCGCGCGCCGGCATGAACGCCTCCTTCAACGCCTTCGGGCCGCACAACCGCGCCAACGCGACCATCGGCCGGACCCTGCGCTTGGTGATGGCCAACGTCGGCGGGGGTCTGCCCGGCACCACCGACATGAGCGTCCAAGGCACGCCGGCCAAGTACTCGTTCTGCGTCGCCGAGAACCTGGAGCAGTCGCCCTGGCCCTCGTTGGCCGAGCGCCAAGGTTACGCTGACGCGCGGAGCTCGGTCACGCTGATGGCCGCCGAGGGTGGGCACCTCGTCTGCGATCACCGCAGCGCGGAGCCCGAGCGGCTGCTCGAGAACGTCGCCGATGTGATGCGCGCACTCGGCTCGCTCAACTCGTGCCGGCCGGGCCCGATGACGCTCGCGCTCTGCCCGCAGCATGCTCGCATCGTGGCCGGCGCAGGTTGGAGCATCGCGCAGATGCAGCGTTTCCTCTTCGAGCGCGCGGCGAACCCCTTGGCGCGCGTACGCGGCGCCGGCGAATTCGACCGCGAACGAACGCTCGGCTTCGCCGCTCGTTACGGCGACCCCGACGATCCCGCCACGCGACTGCCGGTTCTCGAGTCGCCGGAGAGTCTTATCGTCTGCGTCGTCGGCGCGCCGACCGGTGGTTTCTCGACCGTCGTGCCCTCGTGGACCGCCAGCCGCCCCGTCCATCGTCCGATAGCGCCGCCTCGCGGCAAGGAGTCGAGATGAGTATCCGCGTCTACGATCCGCGTGGCAGCCGCCAATCCGCGCGAACCAGCGCGGCGCCGCGCCCGGGCGACCTCTCCGGACTGCACGCGATCGGCCTGTTGGACAACAGCAAGGAGCAGGCCGGCGTGATGCTCGAGCGCGTCGCGCACAGGCTGGGAGCGAGCGGCACGCGCGCGCTGCGGGCGCGCA
>JAGWST010000121.1 GCA_028869325.1 bacterium
TCCAAAGGCGGCTGACCTCTCGAAATGGTATACTGCTGCCTGCTGGAAGGCGGAGCTCTTCGACTACACGCCCGTGCGCGGCTCGATCGCGCTGCGGCCGTACGGCTACGCGCTGTGGGAGAATCTGCAGCGCGAGATGGACGATCGCTTCAAGGCGACCGGCCACACGAACGCCTATTTTCCGCTTTTCATCCCCGAGTCGCTCCTGATGCGCGAGGCCCATCACGTGGAAGGCTTCGCTCCGGAGGTGGCATGGGTGACGCAAGGCGGCAGCGAGCAGCTGACGGAGCGTTTGGCCGTGCGGCCCACCTCCGAGGTCATCATCGGCGTCATGTACGCGCGCTGGGTGCAGAGCTACCGCGATCTGCCGATCCTCATCAACTGCTGGAACAACGTCGTGCGCTGGGAGAAGGCGACGCGCCCGTTCCTGCGCACGATGGAGTTCCTCTGGCAAGAAGGGCACACGGCCCATGCCAGTCACGAGGAGTCGACGCAAGAGGTCGCGCGCATGCTGGAGGTCTACCGGGAGGTAGCCGAAGACGTCTGCGCGATGCCCGTGGTCACGGGAGAGAAGTCTGCCAGCGAGCGTTTTGCCGGGGCGCTGCACACCTACTCGATCGAGGCGCTGATGCCTGACGGCAAGGCGCTGCAGGCGGGCACCTCGCACGATCTGGGGCAGAACTTCGCCCAGGCCTACGACATTGAGTTCGTCGACAAGGATCAACAGATCAAGCACGCATGGACGACGTCGTGGGGCGTCTCGTGGCGGATGCTGGGCGGGCTGATCATGACGCACGGCGACGATCGAGGACTCCGCCTGCCGCCGCTGTTGGCGCCGTTCCAGGTGGTGATCGTGCCGATTCCCAAGAAGGGCAGCGAGGAGCGGATCGCCGCCGTCACGCGCGAGGTGCGCGAGCGTCTCACCAAGGCGGGCGTGCGCGTGCGCCTCGACGACCGCGACGAGTACAAGCCGGGCTGGAAGTTCAGCGAATGGGAGATGCGCGGCGTGCCGTTACGCCTGGAGATCGGTGCACGCGATGTGGAGCAGGCGCAGGTCACCGCGGTGCGCCGCGATCGCGAGAAGGGGGATGCCGATGCAAAGGCGTCGCTCCCGCTCTCTGGGCTGGAGGGCGCCGTGCGCGATCTGCTCGACGCGGTGCAGGGCGGGCTGCGCAGCCAAGCGCGCGCGTATCTGGACGCCCACCTCTTCGATGCGGCCACGCGCGAGCAGCTCTTCGAGCTCCTGCGCGGCCAGGCGGGGATGGTGCGCATTCCCTGGTGCCAGGACCCGGAGTGCGAGGCGGAGGTGAAGGTGCAGACCTCGGCTACCACGCGCAATCTGGTGCCGCTCGAAGGCGGCGGCACCTGCGTCGCCTGCGGCCGCCGCCCCGCCACCAGCCGCGCCTACTTCGCCCGCTCCTACTAACGGCATGCTGCTTGCCGCGGCCGTGCTCGCCATCGCCACCGCCTCGCCGGGGATGATAGCCTACGAGGCGCGCGCGCGCAGCGCCGGCAACCGGCGCGTCGAGGCGGTGGCGGTCGCTGAGCGTCTGCTCAGCGCGCCGCACCTCGCGTCGATCGTCAAAGTGCGCGTCGACGCCGCCGGCGGGCTTGCGCCGGTGGCCGGCATCTTGCTCTCCGGCGTCAAGCTGCACGCGCGCGCCGTGCCCGGCTGGGGGTCGATGCTCCGGGAAGCCGACCGCCTCGCCGCGCAGGCCTTCGCCGCCGACGCCACGCTCGCCGAGGTGGACATCTGGGCGGCGGTACCCTTGAATCTCGCGGTTGGGACGAAATTCGTCTCGGGGGACCTGGCGGTGCCGGATAGCGCGATCGTCTTCACGCGCACGCAGCAGCGCGGAGGCGCCGCCCACCTCTGGTGGGACGCCGCCTGGCGCTCCAGGGAGTTCTCGGCTCGCTGACCGGGCAGGGGAGACCCCGCGGCAGCCGGCGTAAAAGGCCGCCAATGTACGCCAAGACCACCCTGCCCAGCGGTCTGCGCATCGTGACCGAGCAGCTTTCGCATGTCCGCTCCGCCTCCATCGGCATCTGGTGCGACGTCGGTTCCTCCGCCGAGCGGCACGAGCAGCGCGGCATCTCCCATCTGATCGAGCACATGCTCTTCAAGGGCACCGCGCGCCGCAGCACGCGCGAGATCGCCGAGACGATGGACGGCGTGGGCGCGCAGATGAACGCCTTCACCGACAAGGAGCAGACCTGCTACTATGCGCGGGTGATCGACACCCACGTGGAGCTGGCCGTCGACGTGCTGGCCGACATGTATCAGCACGCGCTCTTCGCCCCCGACGATCTCGCACGCGAGCAATCGGTGGTGCTCGAAGAGATCAAGATGTATGACGACTCGCCGGACGAGATGATCCACGATCTCTTCATTCAGACGATGTGGGAGGGGTCGAATCTCGGCGCGCCGACGATCGGCTACGCGGGCACCGTCAGCGCGCAGAAGCCGGACGATCTGCGCACCTACATGCGCGAGCGGTACGCACCCAACACCACGCTCGTCGCCGTGGCGGGGAACGTGGCGCACGATCAGATCGTCCGGCTCGTCCAGGAGCACTTTGCCGAGTTCTCCGGCGACACTGCGCCGCCGCCCGCGGACGTTCCGGCGCTCAAGCCAGCGCAGGTGGTGCGCACCAAGGACTCCGAGCAGGCCTATCTGTGCCTGGGGACGCGCGGCCTAGCGATTCGGGACGAGCGCAAGTACGTCTTGACGATGCTCGATACGATTCTGGGCGGCGGCATGTCCAGCCGTCTCTTTCAGGAGATCCGTGAGAAGCGCGGTCTGGTCTACAGCGTCTACAGCTTCCAGCAATCGTACCGCGGCGCGGGCCTCTTCGGCGTCTATGCGGGCACCAGCCCGAAGAACGCCGGCGAGTGCGTGAAGGTGATCTGCGAGCAGCTCTACGACATCGCCGCGCACGGCCCGACGGACGGCGAGCTGACGCTGGCCAAGGAGCACGTCAAGGGATCGCTGACGCTCTCGCTGGAGTCCTCGTCGAATCGCATGATCCGCATGGGGCGCGACGAGCTCTCGATCGGGCGGCGCATCGACCCGCAGGAGATCATGGATGCGATCGA
>JAGWST010000122.1 GCA_028869325.1 bacterium
CTTGGCCTGGTACATGGCGGTGTCGGCCGCGCGCAGCAGGCTCTCCCAGTTGGTTCCGTCGCGCGGAGCGATGCTGATGCCGGCGGTTGCAGCGATGTTGTAACGCCTGCCGTCGATGACGACGCCCGAGCTCAACGCCTCTAGAATGTACTCCACGGTCTTGGCGATCTCGTCGCTGCCCTGCGCGCTGCGATGCAGGATCACGAACTCATCGCCTCCCCAGCGGCAGAGAAAGTCTCCCTGCCCCAAGCGTGAGCGCAGGCGCTCCGCCACGTCGACGAGGATATCGTCGCCACGCGTGTGACCAAAGGTATCGTTGAGATACGCGAAGCCGTCCAAATCGACGAAGATGATCGCCAGCTCCTCGGCCGGTCCATCCATCTCGCTGATGCGGCGCTGGAGAACCCGCTGCAGCTCGGCTCTGTTGGGCAGATCGGTCAGCGGGTCATGGTACGCTTGGTGCTCCAATCGCCGCTCTGCATCTCGTGCGTCGGAGATGTTTAGCGCCACGCCGATCGCGCCGCAGATCTCCCCCCTGGCGTCGCGCAGCGGCTCGACATGGACGCTCAGTGTCACCCGCCCCGCCAGGGCGAGAGACATGGAGACGGCCTCGCCCGCGAGGGCCGATTGGTGGGCCAGTGCCATCTCGCCGCTTGCGCCCCCGTGTGAGGCGAAGCCCTCGGCGATGGGGCGGCCAACCATCATCTCCGGTGTGCGCCCCAAGTCGCTGAGCGCCTTTCCGGTGACGGAGAGCAACCGTAGGTTCAGGTCGGTCGTCCAGACGGCCGCGGGAAGCTGCTCCAGGACGAAACGAAGGCGAACCTGCGCCGCCTCCGCGCTATCCTCCGTGCCGGAGCATTCGGGCGTCTCCCGAGATTGTGGCTCCTGACCCGATTCCACTACGTCGCGCCCCGCTCCGCTCCGCGTTCTCGCCAACGGCGCCTCACATACCCGCGAGGCCCGCCCTCCATGGTACGACGATGACTGTGGCCAAGCCCACACTCAGTGTAAAGTTTCCGTAAAGATCAAGCCTGTGTAAAGCGAGGGGTGCGCCGCCGCCTCACTCGCCGGCGGAGGCGCCGGCGCTCAACTCGATATCGAAGCTCTTCGCTAGCTCCTCGTCCAACAGCGCGTAGATCTCGCGCTCCAGTCCCCGCAGCTCCTCCGACGTCACGTCCCGCGGACGCGGCGCGTCGACGCGCCACTCCGCCTTGATCCGGCCCGGGCGGGACGACATCACCAGGATGCGGTCGGCAAGAAAGATCGCCTCGATCACGGAATGCGTGATGAAGACCACCGTGCGCCGCTGCTCCTGCCAGATGCGCAAGAGCTCGCGCTGCAGGAATCGCCGCGTGAGCGCGTCGAGCGCGCCGAAAGGTTCGTCCATCAGCATGATCGACGGCTCGACCGCGAATGCGCGTGCGATCGCCACGCGTTGCTTCATACCGCCTGAGAGCTCGTCGATGCTCTTGTTGGCAAAATCGTGCAGACCCACCAAGCGCAGATGGTGCAGCGCCAGCTCACGCCGCCGCCGAGGCGGAATCTCTTTGCGCGCAAGCCCGAACTCCACGTTCTCGAGCACGGAGAGCCACGGAAAGAGGGCGTAGCTCTGGAAGACCATGCTGCGGTCCACACTCGGGCCGGTGATCGGCTGGCCGCCCACCAATGCCGCCCCGGCGGTCGGCTTCAGGAAGCCCGCCAGAACCTGCAGCAGCGTGCTCTTGCCGCAGCCGGTCGGGCCGACGATCACCAGGAACTCTCCTGCCTCCACGTCCACGGAGACGGGCCCCAAGGCTTCCACCGTCTCGCCGGAGCGGGTCTCGTACGTCTTTGTCAGGCCCGCGATGCGTAGAGGCTTGCCGGTATTCGTTGCTGTCATCATCCTGCGTTGCGCGCGTAGCGGCCCTGAAGGTAGCGAAAGAACGTGTCGAACAGAAATCCCAGCACGCCGATCGCGATCATGCCCGCGAGGACCTCGTCGGCGCGCAGAATATCCATGCCGTTGGCGATCAGATAGCCCAGACCGGTGTGGGCCGCCACCAGCTCGGCGGCGATGATCGCCGCCCAGCCCGTGCCGAAGGCGACGCGCAAGCCTACCACGATGCTGGGCATGGACGCAGGCACCATGACGCGCAGAAACAGCGCGACGCGAGTGGTGCAGCCGAAGACTTGGCCGGCGTGCAGCAGGATCGGGTCGATGCCCTTGACCCCGGCGATGGTGCTGAGCAGCATCGGAAAGAACGTCCCGATGAAAACCACGAAGATCTTCCCCGATTCGCCGATGCCGAACCAGAGAATGGCCAGCGGGATCCACGCCAGAGGCGAGATCGGCCGCAGCAGCTCGACGAAGGGATTGATGAGGCGCTCCAAACGGCGCGAGCTTCCCATCAGCAAGCCCAGCGGAATCGCTACGATGGCCGAGAGGAGCCAGGCGGAGATGACTCGCCCGAGGCTATAGGCCGTGTCCAAGCCCAGCTCGCCGTCACGCAGCAGGTGGCCGAGCGTCCACGCCACGGTGATCGGCTGTGGAAGCACCGAGGGATCCGGCTTCGTGAGGATGACCACGAACTGCCATATCAGCACGATGGTCACCGCGGCATAGAGGAAGGGCAGCGACCGTGCCGTCGCGGCGAACGGGATCCGTACGGTCGTCGCGAACGGCGCGGCGGAGGTCGCAGCCCTGCTCCTCACTCGCCGGTCACCATGCAGGTCTTGCCCCGCTTGACCTCGTGCAGCGCGTTAATGGCGAACGAGGGCTCGATCTTCGGCATGTCGCTTGGCTTCAAGATGCCGGCCCCCTTAAGGAACGCCGTGTAGGCCGTCATCGTGCCCCGCGTCGGGATGACGTCCAAGCTATAGACGGAGACCCCCTGGGCCAGCGAGAGCGCGATGACGTTCTCCGGTATCCCGATCTGGTCGCTCCAGAGCTTCGCCGCCTCATGCGGATGGCAGAGGATATAGTTGATCGCCTCGACGTTGGCAGTCACGATGGCCTGCGTAATATCCGGATGCTGCCGTAGGAAGGTGTTCTGCACGTAGACGCCATTGCCGATGTAGTGGTGTGCCATGATCGGCATGATCTGCTCGGCCTTGATCAGCAGGCGCAGCTTGCCGGAGGCCAAGCCCACCGAGATCGAAGGGTCCCACGTGATGCCCGCGTCCACGGCCTTGTGCTCTACGAGGATCGGGATATCGGGGCCGCTCGATTTGAAGAGCTTGATATCCGCGGCGGTCAAGCCGCAGTTGGCGAGCGCCTTGAGCAAGAGCGGGTATTGCTGCGAGCCGATGCCGGGAAAGGCCACGGTCTTTCCCTTGAGGTCACACGGCGACTTCAGCGGCGACTCGATCGGCACGAGAATCGCCGTCTGCTCCAGGATGTTGATCGCCACCAGCGTCGCGGGCAGGCGCGAGGCCGCGATCGCCGCTGGGCCCATGCCGGCGGAGGCCACCTGCAGGGCGCCCGCCGCCATCGCCTGGTTCTCCGGGGCGCCGTAGGAGAACTCGCGGAAGACGATGCTGACGTGGTACTTCTTCTCGATCGGCGTGAAGAGGCCCAGCGCTTTGGCGATGAACGACGGGTCGGTGTCCGGCTGCACCCCGTAATTGATGGTCTGGTCGGCGGCGGCCGGCCGAGCGAGAAGCACGGGGGCAAGCAGTGTGGCCAGTAGGGCCACGGCAAGAGTGCCGCGGTGGTGGATCTTCCGCATCTTCTGATCTCCTTCGGCGTGGCTGCGAGGGGAAACCCGAGTCGAACGAAGGGCACAAGAGGAAAAACCATGACCTGGATAGACCGGTACGGACAGCTAAGAGTTGCAGGGCTATTATACGTCCATTGTCCGGGGCGCGCAAGCGCCCCGCCCCCACGGCCTCCCGCGGCGGCCACGTCGGCGCGCCTGACGATACGCCGTCGAGGTACGCACAATGGCCCTTCCGCTGCGCTCGCACGAGGACTAACGTGGAGGCGTGGCTCTGTCTCGCCTGCGATGATCTTGCCAGGCAGGCAGTCACGGAAGGCGGTGCACCATGGCAACGAGAGCGACCAAGGGCATGGAGCGCAAGAGCTTCTCATCTCCGGACGAGCGGCGGCCATTCGACAAAGGCAGCCTCGAGGTCGTGAACGTCGGCGGTAGTACGATCGGGCGCGGGACCTTCCAGCCGGGCTTCAAATGGTCGGAGTGTGTGAAGCCCATCGCCAAGACGCACTCGTGCGAGGCGCGTCATCTGGGCTACATGGTTTCGGGCCGCATGAAGATCGTCATGGACGACGGCTCGGAGATGGAGGTCGCCCCGGGCGAAGCGGCGTTTATCCCCGCTGGTCACGACGCTTGGGTCGTCGGCAAGGAGCCCTGCGTCTTCATCGACTTCTCGGGCTTCGCCGAGTACGCCAAGAAGGCATAGCGCAAAGGCGCGCGTAACGGCGGCGAGCCCGTCGTTGCGCGCAAGCGCCCGGCTGTTTCGATCTATCGCGCCGCCGGCAGCGGGTCGTTTGGCGTGCCTCTGCTGCCGATACCCCCCATATGGCCATCGACGTTACGGCCTTCACGGATGTGGATAGCGGTGACGCGCCCGCCTTAATCGCCTACCTCGACGTCTGCACGCGCCTCGCTCGCAGCCGGAAGCCGGCGGACTACGCGCGCCAGGGAATCGCCCCGGGCATGGCCGTGCTCGACGCGGGCTGCGGGACGGGCGACGACGTGCGCGCCATCGCTGAGCTGGTGGGACCAGCCGGGCGCGTCGCGGGCGTGGACTCCAGTCGCGCGATGATCCTCGCGGCGCGGCAGCGTGGCCTTCCGCCGAACGCGGAGGTACGTCTGGCGCCGGCGCACGCCGTGCCGTATCCCGACAGGGCGTTCGACTTGGTACGCGCCGAGCGTCTCTTCCAGCACCTGGCGCAGCCCGACGCCGCGGCACGCGAGTTGCTCCGCGTCCTCAAGCCGGGCGGTGCCATCACCATCCTCGATCAAGACTGGCAGACGATGGACGTAGGCGGGGCAGACCCGGAGCTCAGCGGGCGTATCGCCGGCGCATTCGCAAGCAGTCTGGCCAACGGGCGCGCCGGCGCCCTGCACGGCGCCGTGCTGCAACGCGCCGGGTTTCGTGAGATCGAGAGCTGCGCCACGCGCACGACCTTGCCGTTGGGCCCGGCCTACGCCTTGGTTCTGAGCACGGCCGTCGAGACGGCCAAACTCTCGGGCGCGCTGAGCGCAGCGCAAGCCGAGGAGTGGATCGCCTCGCTGTTGGCGGCCAATCGGCGCGGAGCATTCTCGTTCGCGGTGACGATGCACGCGACGCACGCCCGGGTTGGCGCTACGAGTAGGCCAGGATGCTCTTGAGCCTCTCCAACGCCCGATGCTCGATGCGCGAGATTTGCATCTGCGAGAGCTCCAGCCGCACCGCGACGCGCGTCTGGCTCAAGTTCTCGTAGTAGCGCAGGTAGAGTACCAGCCGCTCGCGCTGATCCAAGACGGCGAAGGCGCGCTCGATGTCGGCGCGGTCCTCCAAGCCGGGAATCTGCGCATCCTCGCGAGAGAGAAAATCCATCAGGGTCGCCGTGCCGTCGCTCTCGTTCTCCAGCTCCGAGTCCAGCGAGAGGGCGTTGTAGAGTTGACCGGACTCGCGCGCCTCGACGATCTCCTCGTCGGAGACGCCCAGGTGCTGCGAGAGCTCGGAGATCATCGGCGACCGGTTGAGCTTGCCGGTCAGCGCATGCACGGCGCGATTCACCGCCAGGTTCAGCTCTTGCAGGCGTCGAGGCACGCGCACCGTCCAGCCTCGATCGCGAAAGTAACGCTTGATCTCACCCAAAATCGTGGGTGTGGCGTAGGTCCTGAACTCGACGTCGCGCTCCGAGTCGTAGCGGTCGACGGCCTTGATCAGACCCACCGTGCCGACCTGCAGCAGATCCTCGAGCGGCTGGCCGCGATGGAGAAACTTCCCCGCCAGATAGCGGACGACGTTGACGTGCGAGACCACCAGATCGGCGCGCAGCCGTTCGTATTCGGTGCGCTCCCCCGGCAGGGCACCGCTGCGGAGGCGCTTGCGCAACTCGTTGAGTCGCAGAAATGCGGCACGCGTCCTCGCGCGATCTGGACGCCGTTCGTCTCCCATAACCGTACCCATAGCAGCACCCTTGGAGCTCAAGGGTAACAGTAATCCCTCAGAAAAGCCAGGGGACGCCATCCTCTTCCATGTGCTGCAGGCACGCAACGGGTGCATCGCGGAAAACATTTCCATGCATCGCTTTCTCACCGGATGCTTTGGCGGGGCGGCCGGAGCGTACATCGGTTTCCGCCTCACCCAGGCGCTGCGCGCACGCCGCGATCCGCCCGCGCCGCTGCCGCGCGACCCGGCGCAGTACGGCCGCTATCGCCGTGCGCGGATGCTCATAGAGCTCCTGCTGGGACATGCGCGCCGCCACGCTTTCGTCACCGGCGGAGGTGCGGCCGCGATGCGGCGATGGCTCCGCACCGGGCACCCCGCCGCGGACGCCGCCCTCTCGAGCGCCGTGTTGATCGTCCTTGGCACGCTGATCGATCTTCCCTCCGACTACACCGGCGGACTTCTGGTCGAGCGCCGGTACGGGCTGAGCGCCCAGAGTGACGCCGCCTGGCTGGCCGACCGCGCCAAGGCGACCGGCGTGGCGTTGGCGCTCGGGCCGGCACTGGCGGCGCTGCTCTCGCTCGCGCAACGCAGGTTCCCGCGCGGGTGGCCGTATCTGGCCTCCGCGGCGCTGCTTCCGCTCAGCCTGCTGGCCAACGTTGTGGGCCCGCTCTACCTAGCGCCGCTGTTCAACCGCTACGAGCCGCTCCAAGGCGCGCTCTCCGATCGCCTGCGCGCGCTGGCGCGCCGTGCCGGCGTTACGGAGGCGGCGATCTATCGCGTCGACATGAGCCGCCAGACCGAAAAGGCCAACGCCTTCGTCACGGGACTCTTCGGGGCACGGCGCATCGTCGTCGGCGATACGCTGCTGCGCGATTTTGATGACGACGAGATCCTCTGGGTCGTCGCCCACGAGCTAGGCCACGACGTGCGGCGCGACGTGTGGAGATCGCTCGCGCTGGCACTGGCGTCGGGGACGCTCGTGATCTTCGCGGGTCGTGCCCTCGCCGCGCGCGCGATCGCTCGCGACGCCGCCGGAGAGCTGGGCCTGCACGAGCTCGAGGAGCCGGCGGCGATCCCGTTGCTGCTGCATCAGATGGCGCTCGTCGCCGGCCTGCTGGGACCCTTCGTCGCGGCGATCTCCCGCGAAATCGAGTGGGGCGCGGACCGCTTCGCCCGTGCCGCCCTGCCCGGCCAAGAGGGCGCCGGCGTGCGCGCGTTGGAGCGCCTGCGCGAGCGCAACCTGGCGGAGGATGAGGAGCCGCGCTGGGCAGAGCTGCTCTTCTCGAGCCATCCCTCCCTGCGTGCGCGCATCGCCGCGCTGCGGCGCGCGCCGCCTTCTCAGCCGCGATAGCGGGTCAGGCGGTCAGGCGATCGATCTCCGCCAGCTCGTCGGCGGTCAGCCGCCACTCCGCGGCGCGCACGTTCTGCTGCACCTGCTCCGGCTTGCTCGCGCCGGCGATCACGCTGCAGACGCGGCCCTGCGCGGCAAGCCAGGAGAATGCCAACTCCAGCATCGTGCGCCCTCGCTCGGCGCAGAACGCCTCCAGCCCCTCGATGCGCCGCCAATTCTCCTCGGAGATGAAGCGCTCGGCCAGGCGCAGCGTCTTTGTCAGGCGCGCGCCCTCCGGAAGCGGGGCATTGCGCTTGTACTTGCCCGTCAGCAGGCCGCTCGCCAAGGGGAAGTACGGCAGCAGCCCAAGACCATAGGCCTGCATCGCCGGAATGAGCTCGCGCTCGGGCGCGCGCATCAGCAGGCTGTACTCGTCTTGGCAGGAGACGAAGGCGTTGACGCCCAGCTGCTTTGCCGTCGATTGCGCCTGGGCCACCTGCCACGCCGGTAGATTGGAGCAGCCGGCATAGCGCACCTTGCCTTGCCGGATCAGATCATCCAGCGCGCGCAACGTCTCTTCGATCGGCGTCAGGGGGTCCGGCGTGTGCAACTGGTAGAGATCGATCCAATCGGTGCGCAGGCGCCGCAGGCTCGCCTCCACGGCGTGCATGATGTAGCGTCGTGAGCCGCCCTTGAGCATGCCCTCGCTATCCATCTGCATGCCGAACTTCGTCGCCAGGACGATTGCCTCGCGCTGCCTTCCCAGCACCTCTCCTAAGATCGTCTCGGAGCCGCCCAGCTCGCCGTAGATATCAGCGGTGTCGAAGAGCGTGATACCCGCCTCCAGCGCC
>JAGWST010000123.1 GCA_028869325.1 bacterium
CATCGGCGCCGTGCACAGCGTCGTCTATGCGGGTCTGGCGGCCACCTCGCTGCAGGCCCGCGTCGAGGACGCGCGCGCCGTGGCCGTGGTCACCGCGGATTTCACCTACCGGCGCGGGAAGCCGATCCCGCTGGCGCCGGTCGTCGAGCAGGCGCTAGCGGCAGGCTGCCCGAGCGTGAAGCAGGTGGCCATCTGGCGCCGCTCCGCCCAGACGCGCATCCCCTCCGTCGACGACGGCCGCCTGCGCCACGACTGGCGGCGTCTGCTGGACGAGAGCTCCGCCGATGCGCCGCTCGAGATCGTCGATGCCGAACACCCGCTCTTCATTCTCTACACGTCCGGCACGACGGGCAGCCCCAAAGGCGTGCTCCACGTCCACGGCGGCTACGGCGTCGGCATCTCGTATCTCATGCGCTCGTTCTGGCGGCTGGGCGCCGGCGAAGTCTACTGGTGCACCAGCGACATCGGCTGGATCGTCGGCCACTCCTACATCGTCTACGCGCCGCTGATCTGCGGCATCACCACGCTCTTCCGCGAGGGCGCGCCCGACTATCCCGACGCGGCAGTCTTCTACGACATCGTCCAGAACGAGCGCGTCAACGTGATCTTCACGGCGCCGACGATGATTCGTTTCTTGATGAAGTTCGGCGACGAACCGGCCCGCAAGCGCGATCTGCGCACGCTGCGCTGGCTCACCTCGGCCGGTGAGCCGCTCAACCCGGAGGCGTGGCACTGGGCGCGCAGAGTATTGTGCGGCGACGGCGCTTGGGGGAACCTGGCCGAGCAGTGGTGGCAGACGGAGACGGCCGGTCCCAACGTGGGCACGCCGCCCGGCGTGCCTACCAAGCCGGGTGCCGTTGGCCTGCCGCTGGCGGGTATCTCCGCCAAAGTGGTGGGGAACGAGCTCTATCTCGACAAGCCTTTCCCCCATCTCTTCCGCACCGTCTACGGCGACGATGCGCGCTTCAGCCGCGCCTGGGACGAGCACGGCTATCGCACCGGCGATGCCGCGCTGCAAGACGGCGACGGCTACCTTCGCGTGGTGGGCCGCATCGACGACGTGATCAAGGTCGCCGGCCACCGCATCGGAAGCGCCGAGATCGAGCATGCGCTGGTGCAGCACCCGCTGGTCGCCGAGGCGGCGGCCTTCGGCGTCCCCGACGCGTTGAAGGGTGAGCGTATCATCTGCCATGTCACGCTGCGCGCCGGAGCCAGCGTCACGGAAGATCCCACGGAGCTCTTCGGCGGTCACGTGCGCGCCACGATGGGGCCAGTCGCCGCGCCATCGGAGGTCCACGTGGTCGGCTCGCTACCGAAGACGCGCTCCGGGAAGATCATGCGACGCCTGCTGCGCGCGCGGGCGATGGGCGAGCCGGAGGGCGATACCTCGACCCTGGACGCCTGACGGCGGCCTTTAGCGGCCCGGCGGGTGGATCGCGTGAGCCTGCATCACCCCGGCCCCGCCTTGTGGGAGCGCCGCGAAGACGGCGCCGGCGCGGAGGCGACCGCTTCGGCGTCCCCGCCCGCAGCGTGAGCCGCGCGGGCATGCTCGAGCACCCGTTCCGCCTCGGGAACCGGAGGGAAGACGCGAATCAGGAGGACGCGGATGATGCCCGCGGCGGGGACGGCGAGCAGCAGGCCGATCAGGCCGAAGGCTTCGCCCCCGATGAGCAGTGCCAGCAGCACGGCCAGCGGAGTGAGGCCGACGGAGTGGCCCACGATCCACGGTGCGATGAGGTGGCCCTCGGCTTCGTACATCAACACGAAGAGCGCCAGCACCAGGAGCGCGTGCGGCCAGCCGAAGGTGATGAGCGAGATGAGCACGGCCGGAGCCGCGCCGACGACGGCGCCGACGTACGGTATGATGTCGGCGATGCCGGTGATCAGCCCGAGCAGCAACGCGTACTTGACGTGCGTGAGCAGCATGATGACGGTGGCTAAGACGCCCACGATCGCCGCCACGATCACTTGGCCGCGAATGAAGCCGCCGATGACCTGATCGCACTCCATGGCGATGGAGATCGCCGCCTTGCGCCGCGCCTGCGGTACGATGCGGAAGACGGCGTCCTGGATGCGGTCGAGGTCGGTGATGAAGAAGAAGGCGAAGACGAAGACCAGCAGCGTCGCGACGACGGTGTGGATGGCGCCGGTGAGGATGCCGATCGTCTGACCGGCGATCTTTGAGGCAAAGACGCCGACCTCTTGACCCAAACGCGCCGCATTGTCGGCCAGCAGCGAGCGGATGGGCGGCGGCAGATCGCGCAGCAGCGCGCTCTGCTGCGGGTTGGCGAGCTGGCGCTGCACGTCGTTGAGCAGCTGCGGATAGGCGCGGGCCAATTCGTTGGCTTGCGCGGCGATCGGGGGCACGAGATAGGCCACGAAGAGAGTCAGGAGCAGCACGAAGCCGGCGTAGATGACCAAGACCGCGACGGCGCGCGGCACGCGGCGCGCCAGCAGGCGCACCAGCGGATAGATCAGATAGGAG
>JAGWST010000124.1 GCA_028869325.1 bacterium
ACGACGGCGCCTCTGAGGTCGATGCCGGCATGCCGGAGATAGCCGTAGTCGTCCGGCCGGCCATAGTTTGCGTAGATCAGGGGTGCGCGCACGTTGCCGTCGGGGCTGCCGTAGTCGAAGGGAACCCCGGCGTCCGCGCCGGCGGCCGGCGGGCCGCCAGGACCGGTGGACTCGTGGAGGTCGAAGCGCTCCCTCTTCGGCGCGAGAAGCTCCAGCTCCAGGCGCTTGGGGCGCTCGAGCGGGGCCATGAACGGCGCCAGGTGCGCCTGCCAACCGAGGGCGGTCAGCCGTTCGAGCATCCAATTCGCGCTCTCACCGTCGCCCCAGGAGCCGTCGTAGCGCGAATACGCGGTCAAGGCCCGGAGCGAGGCGGCGGCGCCCTGGGCGCTGGGCAGTGCCGCGAACCTCTGCTCCAACGCCAGCTCGCGAGCCGTGCCGGCCTGATCGAAACCATAGAACGCGCGGCCTGGAGCGGCCGCATAGGCCGCAACCGCGATCGCCAGAGAGAGCAGGGCGATCGCGATGCCGAAGAGGGGGCGCATGCTCCTCCCATCCTGGGCGAAAGGGTGACTATTTCGGTTTTCGACCAACGGCTCGCAGACTTAGAGGCCCTGGTGCCTGTTTGGTCGGCTCATTTCGCCCAGCCGCTCCTGGCGGCGTTCCGGCGTGATCGAGTCACCGGACGCGTCGGGGCTGGGGCCCGGGTCCTGGACGCCGGGTGCGGCGTGGGCTATCCGGCTGCCGAGCTGGCCGCCCGCTATCCCGATTTGCGCCTGGAAGCGCTGGAGCTTTGGCCGCCGGCCTTGGCTCGGGCTCGGGCGCGGGGCCTGAACGCGCGGCGAGGCGATCTGTTGGGCTGGCAGGCGCCGCCCTACGATGCGGTGGTCGCCAACGTCTGCATCAACACCATCGACGATCGCACGGCGGCCGCCGCCGCTCTGGCGCGCCTGCTGCGCGGCGGAGGTCGCCTTTACGTCACCACGACGCTGCGCGGCACGCTGCGCGCGCTCGATCGCGCGGCGGAGCGCATCTGCCGCGTGCGCGGCGTGGTCGAGCGCATGCAGGAGCACCGCTTCACCGCCTTCGCATTGCGCCAAGCCTTCTCCGGCGGAGCGTTCGGCGAGTTGGCGATCGAGATCGGGCGCTTCGCGCTGCGCTACGAGAGCGGCACCGCGATGACGCAGAGTCCGCCGATCCGCATCGCCTACGAACCGCGCTATCGGCGGCTGCTCGGCGACGACGGTTGGACCCGGCTCGTCGACGTCTTGGATCGTGAGGGCGGGATCACGCTGGAGGTTCCGTTCGCCTTGTTGACGGCGACACGTCTCGCGTGACGATAACAGGCGCAAAGGGACCGGCGACACGGGCGAGGCATAGCAACGGTAACATGGCGCGCGCAACGGCGGCATCGGCGGCACACGAGGGCAGTTGGAGTCTGCGGTCGATCGGCGTCATCGCCTTTGGCCACGGCGCAAGCGACTTCTACAGCGGCATGGTGCCGCTCTTGATCTTCTTCCTGGTGATCAAGCAGCAGCATCTCTCGCCGTTTCTGCAAGGCCTGGCGGGCTTCGCCTGGTATCTCACCTCTTCGATCGTTCAACCACTGTTCGGCTGGTACTCCGATACGCGCGGGCGCTGGTGGTTTCTCCCGATCGGCGTCTTGCTCACCGTCGTCGCCGTCGGCGCGATCGGCTTCACCCACAGCTACGGCTCGCTCTTGTTCTTGTTGTGCATCGGCGGCTTGGGCTCGGCCATCATGCACCCCGAGGCGGGGAAGTACGCGGCGCAGGTAGGATCGCGCCGCCACGGAAGCGCGATCTCCATCTTCCAGATCGGCGGGCAGATCGGCTACGGGATCGGGCCGGTGGTGGTCGCCGCGCTGCTGGCGCGCTTCGGCGGTCCGGCCACCGCCTTGGCGGCGATCCCCGGCATGCTGGCCGTCGCGGCGCTCTTTTGGACGATGCCGCACGTCGACGAGCGCGCGCGCGAGGACGTGCGCAGACGCGAGGGCCGCGGCGGAGCGGCGGGCACGAACGGAAGTACCTTCGACGTCGCGCTGCTGGTCGGCAGCACGGGGCTGCGCTATCTCACGACGGCCGCCTTCATGACGTATCTGCCCAACGTACTGATCGGCCGCGGCGAGACGCTGCTCGTGGCCGGCCAGGTGGTGACGGCCTTCCTCTTGATCAGCAACGTCGGACTCTTCGGTGGGGGCGTGCTGGGTGACCGCCTTGGTCACCGTGCCGTTTCGTTCGTGAGCTTGACGCTGGCCGTACCGGCGCTGGTGGGCTTCTTCGCCCTGCCACCCACGCTCGGATTGTTGAGTCTTCTGGTGGGTGGCGTCTTGTTGGCGGTGCAGAACGCGCCGGGCGTCGCGCTGACGCAGGCGTTGATGCCGCGCAACTTGGGCATGGCGCTCGGTCTGATGAATGGCGTGGCCTTCGGCGTCGGGTCGGCGCTGGTGGCCCTGCTAGGCATGCAGGTGGCACGAATCGGGCCGGCCGGCACGCTCTACGGCGTTGCGTTCGTGCCCTTCGTCGCCGCCGCGTGTTTCGGTATGGTCGGGCGGCGTCGTCCAGCCGGCCCAAGCACGCCGGCGCGCCCGGCGAAGGCATCCACGTAGGGAGGGCCTGCTCACCGACGGCGCGAAGCGCGCCGGGCGATGGAGCATCAGCATACGGCGGCGCATGCCGCGCACGACACGGAGAGCTATCCCAATCACACGGTGAAGATCTACATCGGCATCATCCTCGTGATGACGGCGCTGGCGATCATCATCTCGCTGTTGCCGAGCTGACCTCTGCGTCAGATCTTTCCGACGTATCGGCCCGGATTGAGCGCGCCTGCGGGATCGTAGGCGCGTTTGATTTCGCGCATGCGAGCGAGCGCGCTCGGCTCGCCGCCCCAGACCGGGAGCTCGCGGCGCAGCGCCTCAGGGGCATGCAGGATGCGCGCGTCGGTGGCTACCTCGCGCAGCGCGGCGTCCCAGGCGGGGAGCGCCGATCGCAGCGCATGGCTCGATGCACCGGTGCAGCGTGCCAGGAGCGTGCCCTCTAGGAGATCGACGGCCCAGTCGCTCGCCAGGCCCTCGCGATGCGCGAGCGCCTCCAGGCGCGCGGCAAGCTCGCTCGGCTCGCCGTCGTCGATGCGCACGCGGTAGGCGGCGGACCGGCCGCCGATCTCGGCGCGCCAGAGATCGTTGAGCCGCGCCAGAGCGGCGTCGGCGCGCGGACCGTCGGCCACCGTCGCGCTAGGAATACCGGCGGCGCCGAGCGCGCTGCGCAGCTCGCGTGTGGCGCGGTCGATCTCCCCCAGCGCGCCCTCCAGCGCGATGGCGATGCGCCCGCCGTCGCCTTGCTCCTCCGCGAGCACGTCGGACCATCCGCAGGAGACGACCGCCGCGCTGGGACGCAGGACCAGAGCATCGAGCCTGCTCAGAAACGCCGGCAGCGTGCCCTCGGGCAACGGTGCGCAGACGCAGCGGCGCGCGGGCGCCAGCGGGAAGACCTTGAAATTGGCGCGCAGGATGATGCCCAGCGTGCCCAGCGCGCCGGCATGCAGCTTTCCCAGATCGTAGCCGGTGACGTTCTTCACGACCATGCCGCCGGAGAAGCTGCGCGAGCCATCCGCCAGGGCGACGTGCAGGCCGATCAGCAGATCGCGCGGGCGGCTGTAGAGCGCCGTGCGCCAGCCGCTATGGCCGGTGGCCAAGAGGCCGCCGATCGTGCTGCGTGCCGGAAGCGGCGCGTCGACGGGAAGATGCTGACCCGAGCGTGCCAGCGCCTCGCTCAGCTCGGCGAGCGTCGTTCCCGCCTCGACGGAGAGCGTGAGGTCGCGCGGGTCGTAGGCGTGGATGCCGCGCAAGTGCTCCAGCGAGAGTACCACGTCGATCCGGTTCGGCGGATGGCCGAGCGCCTGCGCCGTTCCGCCGCCGTAAGGCACCACGGCGAGGCCGGCGGCGGCGCCTGCGCGCAGAGCCGCCGCCGCGGCCTCGTGCGTTCGCGGGCGGATGGCGGCGCGCGCGCGCTGCTCGCCGATGCGATAGGCTCCGGCACGGTCGCCGTCGAGGACCTCGAGATCCGCGATCTCGCGCAGCGCGCCGAGCGCGTCAGTCAGCATGAGCGGAGCGTAGCGCGGCTCACGGGGTGCCGCCGGTGCGCGCGAGAGATGGCTGGACCTCGTGACACGAGGCGCCGCTCGGGAAGATCTTGCCGGGATTGAAGAGCTGCCGCGGATCGAAGGTGTCGCGCAGCTTCACCATCGCGGCCAGATCGCTGGCGGAGAAGACCAGCGGCAACGCCTCGCGCTTCTCGTAGCCGATGCCGTGCTCCCCGGAGATCGTCCCACCAAGGCCGATGCACTGCTTGAGGATCTCCGTGCCCGCCCGTACGACGGCCTCGACCGACCGCGGATCGCGGCGATCGAAGAGCAGCAAGGGGTGCAGGTTGCCGTCGCCCGCATGGAAGACGTTGGCGACGATCAGTCCGTGCTCCGCCGCGATAGCCTCGACGGCGCGCAACGCCTCCGGCAGGCGCGTGCGCGGCACGGTGGCGTCTTGAATGTAGTAGTTCGGTGCAAGGCGGCCGATCGCGCCGGCAGCCCCTTTGCGCGCTGCCCAGAGCGCGTCGCGCTCCGCCTGCGTGCGCGCCGCGCGCCACGTCAGCGCACCGGCATCCTTGGCGATGCGCGCGATGGCACGCTCGGCGTCGTCTGTGCCCTCGCGCGAGCCGGCGACCTCCACCAATAGCACGGCCGCCGCATCCTGCGGATAGCCCGCATGAAAGGCCTCTTCCACGGCCCGGATCATCACGCGATCCATCATCTCCAGCGCCGTAGGCAGCAGCCCGTGGCCGATGATCTCGCTCACGCTCTCGGAGGCGGCCTCGACGGAGTCGTAGACGGCTAGAAAGACGCGCGTCTCCTCGGGCAGCCGGCGCAGCTTGACCTCGATCTCCGTGACGACGGCCAGCGTCCCTTCGCTGCCGACGATCACGCCCGTGAGATCGTAGCCCGGCGCATCTTGATGGCAGCGCAGCACCTCGCCCTCGTTGGTGACGAACTCCAGTCCCAACACGTTGTTGGTGGTTACGCCGTAAGAGAGGCAGTGCGGTCCGCCGGCGTTGGTGCCGACGTTGCCTCCGATGGAGGATATCTTCTGGCTGGAGGGGTCGGGAGCGTAGAAGAGCCCAAGCGCCTTGGTCTGCTCCGAGAGCCGCGCGTTGAGCAGACCCGGCTGCACGCGGGCGCGCCGGCGCCGGGTGTCGATCGCCAGGACGCGGTTCATGCGCGCAAACGAGATCACGACCCCGCCGTGCTGTGGAACGGCCGCGCCGCAGAGTCCCGTGCCGGAGCCGCGCGCTACGATCGGCTCGCCATGCTCGCGGCAGATGCCGATCGCGCGGGCGACGTCCTTCGTATCGTTGGGCAGGATCGCGGCGGCGGGAAGCGCGTCGCCCGAGCGATAGCCGTCGTAGGCGTAGACGCGCACGTCTTCCGGCTGGTGGCGGACGGCGTCGGGCCCGAGGGCATCGATCAGCGCCGCGACGATCTCACGCATCTCCTACTTGCTCCTCTACGCCTCGCGGCATTTGGCGGCGGGGCCGCCGCCCCCTCCGGGGGATCCAACCGGCGCGCCGGCGGCGTCTCCACAACATGAAGCGCATCATCGCAGCGGCCATGGGGCTGGCGCTCGCCACCGGCGGCGTCGCCTTGGCCCAGAGCGGCGTACCCAACGCCTCCGTCGCCATCGCCTCCTACACGTTCGCGCCGCCCACGTTGACCGTGCCCGCCGGTACGACCGTCCGCTTCCGCAACGACGACCCGGACCCGCACACCGTCACGGCGGACGACGGCTCATGGGACTCCGGCGGCCTGGAGGCCGGCAACACGTTCCAACACACCTTCGCCAAGCCCGGGACCTATACGTACGCTTGCGCGCTCCATCCGTGGATGCGCGGTACCGTGGTCGTCACCGGGCGCCGATCGTAAGGAGCCGCCATGGATCGCAAGCAGTTTCTCTCCTGCGCCGGCTGGTTCGGCGTCGGCCTCTCGTGGACGTTGGCAGGCGGCCTGCCGGTACTCGCCCAGGCCAAGCCGGGATCGTTCTCGTTCGTGCAGATCAGCGACAGCCATCTGGGATTCACGGGGAGCGCGAACGCCGATGTCGCTGGCACCCTGCGCGCCGCGATCGCGCGCATCAACGCCCTGCCGCAGCGCCCCGATTTCATCGTACACACGGGCGACGTAACGCATCTCTCCAAGCCCGAGCAGTTCGCTCTCGCCAAGGAGATCTTGGCGGAGTCGAGATCCGAGCTGATCGTGCTGCCCGGCGAGCACGACCTCATCGGCGACAAGGGCGCGGCATACTTCGCGGCGTTCGGTCGCAAGGAGAACCCTGAGGGCTGGTACAGCTTCGATACCGCCGGCGCGCACTTCGTCGCGCTCATCAACGTGCGCGCCTTCGAGGGCATGGGAAAGCTGGGTGAAGACCAGCTCGCGTGGCTGGAGCGCGATCTGGCGGGCGTGAAGAGTGATACGCCGCTGATTCTCTTCGCCCACGTCCCACTCTACGCGGTCTACCCGCGCTGGGGCTGGTCGACCGAGGACTCAGCGGCCGCGCTCGCGATGACCAAGCGCTTCGCCTCGGTGACCGTGCTCAACGGGCATATCCACCAAATCCAGCACGCCGTCGAAGGCCGCGCCCAGTTCTACACAGCGCGCGGCACCGCGTACCCGCTGCCGGCGCCGGGGAGCGCCGATCACCCGGCCCCCGTGACGCTAGCGGCGGATGAGCTCAAGCGCGCGCTCGGTTATCGTACGGTGGAGATCTTCGCTGCCGGTGATGCTAGAATCGACGATATGCCGCTCGACTGACGGCCGCGAGGAGGCAGCGCACCTGGACGCACTGCGCCTGGAGCAGGTCTACCGCGAGCACGGGCGCCGCCTGCTGGCGATCGCCGCCTCGATCGTGCCGCGCGACGAGGCGAACGAGGTGCTCGACGATGCGCTCCTCTCGTGGTGGCGTTCACCCTCGGCGCAGGATCCCGTGCGCGGCTCGCTTATCGGTTGGCTGGCGATCGTGGTGCGCCGCAAGGCGCTGGACCGCCGGCGTGCCGCGCTGCGGCGCAGCGCCCGCGACCAGCGTTCGTTCGATGCGTCGCGCTTCGAACGGGATGCCGCCGAGGCGGCGTGCGTCGAACGAGACGTCATCGAAGTCGCCCGCTTGCGCGAGGCCGTGGCAACGCTGCCCGAGGAGCAGCGTCGAGCGCTCACGCTGGCGTACTTCGGCGGGCATACGCACACCGAGATCGCGGAGGCGCTCGCGCTGCCGCTGGGAACCGTCAAGAAGCGCATCGCGCTGGCGATGCGGCGCCTGCGTCGAGAGCTGGCGGAGGGGGACGATCGTGCATCCGGATGAGAGCCTCGAGCTCTACGCGCTCGGTGATCTGGACGAGCAGGAGCGGCGCGAGATCGAGCGCCACGTCGCCGGCTGCGCGGCGTGCGCTCGCCGGCTGGCGGCCGCCGGCGAGGTGATCGCCGACCTTGCGGGCCTCCTGCCCGACGCAGGGCAGCCCGTCCGCGCCGCCGCCACGCCGAGATCGCCGTGGCGCACGGCAACGCTCTTGGCCGTGGCGGCAACCTTCGTCTTTGCGCTGATCAGCGGTGTGCTGCTGCTGCGCCTGGATGCCCAGCGCGCGGAGATCGCGCGGCTGCAGGCGCCGCAGATTGCGATGGCGAGCGGGCACTTCGCGCACGTCCAACTGCGCGCGACCTCCGGCGCGGGCCCGGGTGGAAAGGTGATCTTCAATCTGGACCGCCGCTGGATATACGTGCTGGTCGACGCGCGTGGCCCCTACCGGTTGTGGATCCAGCGCAACGGACGCTGGGATGACGGCGGAGCGATGCTGGGCGATCCCGCCTTCGCCGTCGTGCGCGGCGGCGCTGACGCCGTGGCCGTGAGCGCGGCGGATGCACCGCAGACGGAGGCGATCCTCCGCGCGCAGATTCCGCGCGCCGCGCTGCACGCCATCCCGTAGGATGATCCGGCGCGATGTGGGCTGCGTGGTCGATCAGGCGTAGAGGTAGAAGGGCGTGGCGGCCGCTTTGAAGGCCGCGGTTGCCGCTGTCCACTCGCCGATGATCGCGGCGGACGAGTGGTGCGCCTGCAAGCCGCGCCGGAAGGCATCAGTGCCCCAATCGCGATCGAGCTCGCTGCCGTAGCGCAGCCCGTGCGGAGCGAGGTCTCTGAGCGCGACCGCGATCTCCACGGACGTGGGAACCCCACGATAGCGGCGGTAGTCGTAGATCACCAACTCGACGCCGGGGACGATCTGCTTGGCATAGCGGCCGAAGAACGGCTGCCAGTAGCCCGGCCGAAAGTAGACGCCGGGCAGGTCGCGCGCGTTCAGATCCTCGGCGAGACGCTCGCCGCTCACGCCCGGCAGGCCCGCAAGGAAGAAGGGCTTGGTCGTGCCGACGCCGTTGAAGACACCGATGCCGTCCAGCAGCCCCGTGGTGAGAAAGGGAAAGCAGGTCTCCCACGTCGGGATGTTCGGCGAGGTCTGCACCCACTGCAATCCCGTGTCGGGCCAGAGCATCGCGCGCCTCCAGCCGTCCATCGCCACGACGTGCAGCGCGCAGCCGATGCCGAAGTGCTCGTTTATCATGCCCGCCAGCTCGCCGATCGTCATGCCGTGGCGCAGCGCCATCGGGTAGAGGCTGATGAAGGAGCGATAGCGCGGATCGAGGACCGGCCCCTCGATCGTTGCGCCGCCCAGCGGGTTGGGGCGATCCAGTACCCAGACCTCGCGGCCGTGCTCTTTGGCCGACTCCATCACGTAGGCAAGCGTGGAGACGTAGGTGTAGTCACGGTCGCCGACGTCTTGCAAGTCGACCAGCAGCACCTCGACGTCGGCCAGCATGGCGGCACTGGGCCTGCGCTGCGCGCCGTACAGGGAGTAGACGGGGATGCCCGTGACCGGATCGACGGAGGATGCGACGCGCGCTCCCGCCACAGCGGCCCCGCGCAATCCGTGCTCCGGCGCGTAGAGCGCGCGGAGGCAGATGCGCGGATCGCGGTGCACCGCGTCGACGACGGAGGTGAGGCGCGAGGTGACGCCCGTCGGATTGGTCACGATGCCGACGCAGCGGCCGCGCAGGCGCTCGATCTCGCGCGCCAGGAAGACGTCGTCGCCGAGGGCGAGGTTCGCGGCCGGAAGCGCGGCGGCCGCTGCGCGTCGCCGCTGCATCGCGGCCGAGGCGGCGGCGGCGACCGACGCGGAGATGAAGGTGGAGCGTCTCACCGTATGCCGATGAACTTGTGCGTCTGCAGCGAGAGGCGGTAGCGCGACGGATGCGCGAGCGCGGCCTCCACGGCGAGAGCGATGTTCTTGGGTTTGTTGCCCTCGGGCTGTAGCCAGATCGTCGCATCGCCGCGCCACGGCGCCGAGAGCCACTCCTCGGGGACGCGGCCGTCGACGATCAGCTTCGCCTCGTCGGCGCGCTCGGCCATGCGGGGATCGAGGCGTTCCTTCGGTGAGACGGTGAGCCAGACGGAGGGCGGGAGCTCGACGAACGTGGTGCCGTTGGACTCGATGTGGACGTCGAAGCCGCGCTCGATCAGACGCGCGACGAGCCGCTGGCTCTCACGCTGGATCAACGGCTCGCCGCCCGTCAGGACCACGAAGCGGCAGCCGCCCCCGAGCTCCTCGACGCGCGCCACGATCTCGTCGACGCCGGCGTCGAACTTGTAGCTGTAGTCCGTGTCGCAGAAGCGGCACGCCAGATTGCAGCCGGCGGCGCGCACGAAGACGGCCGGCGTTCCCGTCCAGGCTCCCTCGCCCTGGAGCGTGTAGAAGATCTCCGCGAGCCTCATCGTTCCAGCATAGCGTACGCGGTCGCCGTCTCCCACAGGACCAAGCGGCGCAGACTCGGCAGCTCCGGCTCCAAGCGCGCCCAGATCCACTGCGCGATCTCCTCGGCGGTGGGATTGGCGATCAACGTGTTGAGATCGTTGTGATCGAGCTGCTCCACGACCGTACGCCGAACCAGCGCCTTGAGATCGGCGAAATCCATGACCATCCCCGTGGCCGGGCCGTCCTCTTGGAGCCCGCCCTCGACGACCACCTCCAACCGGTAGGAGTGCCCGTGCGGACGACTGCACTTGCCGGGATGGTGGGGGAGAACGTGGGCCGCCTCGAAGCCGAAGAACGTTCCAATCTTCATCGTATCGCCCGGAGCGTTCCGCCCAGGGGCGAGGCTTCCTTGCCTGGAGAGGGGTACTCGATGGCTCTGCGCACCAATCGCGATCGCCTACTCACCGTCGCCGTCGGCGGCGAGGTCGCCCCCGCGGCGTTCGGGGCGAATCCCTACGATGTCACCGCGGACGGGCGAGCGATCATCGTTCCGGGCATGGGCAGCGTCAACCTCAACGTGCGCGTCGACGATCCTGCGCTCGGCTGGGTCGCCGATCATGTGGAGCCTGCGGTCAGCGCTCGCGCGCGCGACGATAAGGAGAACGTCGGCTTCTGCCTCTTGGCTTGCGTGGGAAACCGCGCAACCGTCATGAGCGGCGAGGCCAAAGGAGCCACCGGCGTGGTGACGGGGAAGCACGGCGGCATCGAGCACGTCTTGATCGATTTCCCAGACGAGATCCTCGAGCGGCTCGCCGTCGGCGACAAGATCTCCGTGCGCGCGAGCGGACAAGGCCTGGCGCTCCCGGATCTCCCTTCCGTGCGCATCTTCAACCTGGACCCGGATCTCTTCGAGCGGCTCGGCTGCGAGGCGGCCGGCGACCGGCTGCGCGTGCGTGTGGCAAAGGTGGTCCCTGCCGCGGTGATGGGCAGTGGGCTCGGCCGCGACAACGTCTACCGCGGCGATTACGACATCCAGATGTTCTCACCGGACATCGTGGCGGAGTACGCTCTGGAGAGCCTGCGCCTGGGCGACGTGGTCGCGATCCAGAACGCCGAGCACTCTTACGGGCGCATCTACAAGACGGGGGCGGTCTCTATCGGCGTAGTGGCCCACGGCGCCTCGGCGATCGCGGGCCACGGCCCGGGCGTGACCTCGCTGATGACCTCCGGCGAGGGAAAGATCGATCTTGTCGTGGATCCGCGCGCCAACATCGCCGAGATCTTGGGGCTACGTTAGCGTCGTAGTCAACAACGCGCTCCACGAGAGCTGCCCGCTTTCGAGGGCCAACAACGCGGCCTTGACATCGATGCCGCCGCCGAAGCCCGTCAATGCGCCGCCGGAGCCGATGACGCGATGGCAGGGTACGATGATCGGAATCGGGTTCTGGCCGTTGGCATGCCCGACGGCGCGCGAAGCCGTGGGGTTGCCCAGGCGCTCCGCGATGGCGCCGTACGTCGTGGTGGTGCCGTATGGGACGCGGCGCAGCTCCTCCCAGACGCGCAATTGAAAGGGCGTCCCGCGCGGCGCCAGCGGCAGATCGAACTCACGCCGCGTTCCGGCGAAGTAGGCTTCCAGCTGCGCGGCGGCCTCGCGCGTCGGCCCCTCGTCGCTGCGCACGCACGCACCGGCACGCTCCAACGCGGCGATGGTCTGCGCGGGATCGCGGCGGGCGAACTCCACCTGGGTCACGGCGCCGGTTTCGTCGGCGACGACGGTGAGCTGTCCGATCGGCGAATCGAGCATTTGAATGTAGCGCATCATGGTCTTAGAACACCTCGCGTCGATACCCCGTTACATTGCCTCACCAGGGGTGATCGCCTGCCGGTCCTTGCCGTCACGGCGCCGCATCGTCGATGAGCTCGACGATGAGCGGGTTGACCAGCGGCGCGTACGAGCCGCTGACGGCCGGTTCGATGATATCGTGACTCCAAGGCAGATGCCGCCAGACGACGATGCTCGCACGCTCGGGGGCTCGCTCCAGCCAGCGCGCTCCGAGACGGTGTGCGGCCGCGTTGTTCACGGAGGTCTCGTGCGCGTTGAGCACCAGGGTTAGGCGCCTGGCGGCCGGCGGCTCGCGCTGTGCCAGCCCTTGAGTCTGCGCGGCGATCTCGAGCACAGCGCCGAGCGCACGGCTGGCAAAGCGTGGGTAACCATGCTCGGTCTGGGCCGATCGCTCGCGCAGGCGCGGGTCCCACCACATGAAGCGGTTGGGCAGCGCGCGTAACGCCAGACCGCAGGCCGGGCCCATGGCCGGCGGGAGGGCGGCGAATCCGAGAAACGGCGCGATGGATACGGCATGATCGATCTCGGCGCAGCGCTGGCCCAACCACGCCGCCAGCGTGCCGCCCATCGAGAATCCCGCCACGGTGAGCCGCGCGCCGAGACCGCGAGCGATCGCCGTCGCCTCCGCGGCCGCCTCACGGAGCTCCGCCGCCCGCAGATCGGCCAGCGCATCCGTCATGCGATCGCGCAGACCGTGGCGCGGCATGCGCGGCACCAGCACGTTGTGTCCGCGCCGGTGGAGCCCTTCCGCCAGCTCCGCGAACTGCGGCGGCGCGCTGGTCAGACCGTGCAAGAAGAGCGTCACTCGCCGCGCCGGCTCGGCGTGCACGTAGGCGCGCGTTCGCGAGTGCTCAGCGACCTCGCCGTCGTCCCGCGCGCGAAGGCGATCGAGCCGCGCGAGAGCCTCGCGAAAGGCCTCGCGCGCCCGCGCGCCGTCCATCGCGTAGCTCAGAGCGCGCCGGTCGGTCCCATCGCCTCGAGCCGCGCCTTGACGGCGTTGAGAAAACGACTGGCGATCAGGCCGTCGATCACGCGATGGTCGAGGCTCAGGCAGACGTTCATCATCGAACGGATCGCGATGGCGTCGTCCTTGGTAACCACGGGCCTCCTGATCACCGTCTCCATCGTCACGATGCCGGCTTGACCGGCGTTGATGATGGGCGCCGAGGCGACCGAGCCGTTGGCGCCGACGTTGTTGACCGTGAACGTGCCGCCTTGCAGATCGTCCACGGAGAGACGGTTGCGGCGTGCCCTTTCGATGAGATCGCCGGCGGCGGTGGCCAGACCCTTGATCCCAAGACGGTCGGCATTGCGGATCACCGGCACGACCAGATTGGTCTCCAAGCCGACCGCGATGCCCAGGTTGATCTCGGCGTTGATGTGGATTCCCTCCGGCGTCCACTTCGCGTTGAGCAACGGATGCTGCGCGATCGCCTCAACCACCGCGCGCAGCATGAACGGCAGCAGTGTCAGCGCGTGGCCCGTCTGCCGTTGGAACTCCTCCTTTTCGCGCGAGCGCCAGGCCCAGACGTTGGTGACGTCGACTTCCACCATCGACCACGCATGCGGTGCCGTATGCTTCGACTCCAGCATGCGTTCGGCGATGATGCGGCGCGCCGGCGTGAGTGGTATCGTCTGACCCAATTGAGGATGGGCGTACATCGCCGCCGCGCCGTGCGGCGGCGCGGGGACCGGCTTCGCGATATCCTGCGTGGAATGGAACGCCTCGCCGGCGTAGGGCATCGCCCCGAGGCCCTGCGGCTGGCCCCCGCCTCGGACGAGTGCGAGGACGTCGTCAGCGGTGACTCGGCCGTTCTGTCCCGTGCCGCGGATCGCGGCGATCACCACGTTGTGCTCGCGTGCCAGCCTGCGCACCGCCGGCGAGGCGTGCACGCTGGCGGCGCTGATCACGGCGCCGGAGCCGGTGGCGGTCTGCGCGCCCGGGGAGCGCGCCTGTCCATTGGCGGCGCCGTTTGCCATTACGGCGGGGGCGGTCACCGGTGCGGGGGGCGCTTCGCGCCCATCGTCGATGACGGCGATGGGGGCGCCGCAGGGAACGGTCTCGCCCTCCTTGACCAGGATCTCTTTGATGATGCCGGTGGCCGGCGAGGGAACCTCGGCGTTGACCTTGTCCGTGGAGACCTCGACGAACGCCTCGTACTTCTCGACCGGATCGCCGACGTTCTTGAGCCACTGCGCGACGGTGCCTTCGGTGACCGACTCGCCCAACTGCGGCATGGTGATGGTGGTCGCCATGTTACTGCTCTACCTCGCGAATCAAAACTTCACCATCTCGCGCATGCGTTGCTTCATGCGGTCCGTGGAGATCATGAACTCCTCCTCCAGCGGCAGGGCATAGCCCATGGCCGGCACGTCGGGGCCGCAGAGACGGCCGATGGGGGCGTCGAGGTCGAAGAGCGCCGCCTCGGCCACCATGGCGGCGATCTCTGCGCCGATGCCGCCGAACTTGTTGTCCTCGTGGATGATGAGCAGCTTGCGCGTCTTGCGCACGCTGGCCAGGATCGTCTGCTTGTCCATGGGGCGGATGGAGCGGAGATCGATCACCTCGACCTTCAGGCTCTCCTCCGCGTCGAGCTGATTGGCCGCCTCGAGCGCTTGATGGACGTTGAGCCCGTAGCTCACGACCGTGAGCTGTCCGCCCTCCTTGCGCACGGCCGCCTTGCCGAGCGGAATCGTGTAGTGGCCCTGCGGCACCTCGCCCTTGATCAGGCGGTACGTCTTCTTGTGCTCGAGATAGAGCACCGGGTCGGGGTCGTCGATCGCC
>JAGWST010000125.1 GCA_028869325.1 bacterium
ACCACCCCGTTCTGCGCAGCGAGAAAGTCCTTAGATGACACTGACCAATTGTCCCATTCGAGGAGGTCCGAGATACGCAGCTCAACCTCGCTATCCATCTTCGGACCGGCCGTATTGAGGCCCGTCATGGTCACCCGGTGCGCCAGCAGCGGAAGGGAACGATGCAGGATGAAGTTTCGCAAGTCCTGCACAAATGCTATTTCGGCGTGTGTTAGTAAACTCTTGCTTTTTCCGGTCGAATTCTACCGTGATGACATCGGTGCGCTTGGCCATGATGCGCCGAACGTGATCAACAAGGGTAGTCGTGCTCGCTGCGTAGTTGTGCAGGTGCTGCACTGTCTGAGCCTGGAACTGCTCTCTAACCTCAGGAGGACGGACGTTCTGAACCAACTCCATGGCCAGCCTTGGGTCCGAGGCGGCCTCGTCCAGCAAGGCGAGCAACTCCTTCCAGTTCCGGACAAAGACGGCGCAAATCGTTCGGCGCAGAGCGCCGCATTCGAGATACGCCCTGTAGGCAGGGTGCTCGTCTATCCGACGTTGCGCCTCTTTCAGGCGCTCAGAAAGATCTGATCCGCTACGATCTGTCTCCTCATGCATCGCGACTACTCCAAATACTCAGCCAGGGTGCTCGATTGGGCTAGATTATAGGCGAACGGAAGGATCGAGCGCTATCGCTTCCCCAACGGGAGCTAAAATAGACCTTAACCCGCCACCATTGTGGGACGCGCGTTTACCCGCCCTGCGCAAGTAGCATCGTGCGCCCTCCGTCGTTCCATTATGGATGGGATCGGTAGAGCACGCAGCGCTGAAGTGACGTGCCGAGAGCGTGAGGATGATCGAAGTCATCGCGCGGATCGTGTGTCATGCCGAGGCGTTGCATCACGCGTTGTGATGGAATGTTGCTTGCGGCCGTGAGCGCGACGACTTCGTCCAGCTTCAGGGTGGTGAAGGCGTAATCGAGAGCGGCGCGCCCGCCTTCGGTGGCGTAACCGTTGCCCCAATGTTCGCGCGGTAAGAGCCAGCCGACTTCGATCGCGGGGGTGAAAGCGGCCGTAAACTTCACGTCCTGTAGCAGAATGATCCCAGCAAACGACGCGCCGCCGTTGATCTCGATCGCCCAGTAGCCATAGCCCTTGGTCTCGAGCAGCCGGCGATAATGGGTAGCTGCCGCTTCGGCGCTGGCGCGTGGTATGGGTGTGGGCGAGACGTACCGCGTCACCTCGGGATCGGCCGCCATGGCGAGATACGGTTCCATGTCGGCGTCGGTCCATGGCCGCAGCCGCAAGCGCGGCGTCTCGATGATCATGACGCTGCGTTCTTCGCGATTGGCATCGAATAATCTAAACCGGGATTCCCCATATGGCCGCCCTATTCGAGTCGCCCCCGGATGATTCCGGCGGCGACTCGGGGCTCTCGGCGAGCCGGGCCGCCGGTTCGGCACCTGCTGAGGGTCGCCTCGGTCCGGCGGGCACCAAAAAGCCTCGCTGCATAGTGATAAAGACACAGTTCTCCCGTCGCTTGCCCCACGCACACGGTCGCCGGGGCGTTCATGTCGCCGTTCCCATCGGCGGCGATCGCAAAGAAGCGATTCTCTGCATGATCGCAGCGAACAATTTGCGCGGGACCGCCACCTCCGCCATCTGGAACATGACGTAGCGGCCGTGACTGACGACCTTGGCACCGATTTTGATCAGCTTCTCACGCAAACTCGTGAGCGACCACTCCGCAATCACCTCTGGGATCGCAAGCGTGCGAAGAAAGCTCCCGAGATTGTAAGCCAACGCGTGAAGTTGAAGGCGGAGAGCGTTCGCGTTGAACGAGCGACACGAAAGTCGCGTCCACTTGATCGTCGCCTTGGGCATTCAGCGCGCTACCCCGTCGGCGGACGCACCGCCCCCTCGCGCTTAGGCCAGCATCTCGGCCGACGGGACCCCAATGGCCTCAGCAAGGGCCTGCGCGAGGTGCTCGGCCAGCGTGTCGATGCGGGCGATGAGCTTGCGACCGACTCTGGCCTCGACGCGGAGGCCGAGGGCATCCTCGACGACTAGGATGGTGAGAGACTTGCGGACCCGGCCGAAAAAGACCCGGCGCTCCGGAATCATCTCCGGGAGATGGCAGTCCGTCGATCTAAAGCGCGGAATCCTCGTCGTCCGCGGGTCGAGGTACGAAATCGTCGGCGAGCGGGGCCAGAAGGAAACGAAGTCCGGCCGTGTGCGCGAGATCGCGCTGAACGCCTTGGCCGTCGAGGCCCTGCGCGCGCAGCGCGTCAGGCAGGCGGAGGAGCGGCTCCTGGCGGGCGACGCCTGGGAAGGGTCGGACTTCGTGTTCACGACGCCCGAGGGCCACGCTGTGAGCCCGTACGGGCTCTCTGCGGGGTTCCGGTTGGTCGCCGAGGTGGCGGGCCTGGGAGACCGCTACACACTGCACAGCCTCCGGCATACGGCCGCCACGTGGGTGCTGGCGGGCGGGATCGATCTGCACACGGTGCAGAGCCTGCTTGGGCACTCGGCCGCCTCGACGACGCTGAACGTCTACGGCCATGTGCTCGCCGGGGGCGCCGTCAAGGCCGTCGAGACCATCGACACAGGGCTCCTTCGTGGCCGTGAGTAGAAATCTAAGTAGAAGCGCGACTGCCGGAAACGAAGAAACCCTTGCCGTGCAAGGGTTTCCGGTCTTCGATCATGGTAGCCCCAGCGGGATTCGAACCCGCGTTACCGCCGTGAGAGGGCGGCGTCCTAGGCCTCTAGACGATAGGGCCTTGGCTCCCGCGCATGGATTCGAACCACGATAAACTGATCCAGAGTCAGTTGTCCTACCGTTAGACGACGCGGGACTATGGCTCGCCCAGGAACGCCCTCGCGCCTAGACCACGCTGATCCAAGCCCCATGCGTTGCGGGACAGGGGGGATTATAGCAACCGCTTCGCAGTACGGTCAACCCCCGCTCCCGCCGGGCGCGGCCCTGCTCCCTATCTACGGGCGAACCCCCGCCGCCTAGCGCTCCAACACCCGTATCGTGTTGTCGTTGTCGTCATTGAAGTAGAGCCGCGTCTCCTCGCCGCGTTGCCCGCTCGCGGCCATGCCAAAGAGCGCCCCGGCCGCCCCCGTGTCGACGTTCTTCACCGCCAGCAGACGGCCGTGCGGCGTGATCTCCACCGTCAAGTTCTTCCCATTCGGATCTAGGGTGTTGCCCAGCACCAGATGCCCGCCGGGGAGCAGCGCCGAGCTGATGGGACCGTTGAGCGGCGGCCCCGAGAAGACCACGTGAGCCCGTCGCGCAAACGGGCCGCCGAACGATGCTCCATTCACCACGATGCCGTGCGCCGGAATAGTCGAGACGTGGCGGAACGCGACGAGCGTGTTGTCGGTACCGTCGACGATGTAGAGCCGGTCGTGCTGCGCGTCGTACTGGAGTCCCGAGGGCCCCAGGATGCTGCCGGGCACGCCATGGTTCACGGCGAAGCCGGTGGCGATGACGTCGAAGCTGAACTTCGGCCCTGGATTGATGTTGATGCGGACGATGCTCCCGTCGGCGGCGTTGCTCTCGTAGAAGGCCGCCGTTCCGAAGGGGCCGGCGTGCGCGGCGAAGGTTTGGCCGAATGGGCCGTGCCAGGGGCCGCCGGGAAGCGTGGTGACCAGCGAACCGCCGGGCGTGAAGACGGGGTTGTCGTTGGCGGCAAAGGCCGACGCCCAGATGTTGCCGTTGGGCGCCAGCGCGACCTCGGTGCAGCCTAGCAGCGCTGCATCTTGCGCCACGCGAGCCGGATTCGAGCCGGGCCGCGGGTGCAGCGCAACAATCGTGGTACCCGTGCCCTGCACGTTCGCGGCGTTGTTGAAGTTACAGATCACCAGATCTCCGGCGGCGATCTTGCCTGCCCCGACCTGCGCGACGGCCAAACCGTAGGGATTCTGATCGCCGTTGAGCGGGTCGACGGTCGAGCCGATGGTGCGCTGCTCGTCGAGTTGTCTGAGCACGGAGTTGGCGTCGTCGGGGCCGAGATCGTCACCACCGCGGTCGCTATCGACCATGATGGGAGCCGTCATCACGCCGGGCATGCTGGTCGGTGCGGGGGAGTCGGCGGTCGCCGGCATGCCGCCCATGCTCGCCCCGCCGCCGCCCGAGCACGCAGCAAGCGTGAGAGTGGCAAGCACGGCCAGCGTCGCCGTCGTGGGAGTCGTCGTGGAACGCGTCATGGAGCACCTCCGCGCGCATACCAGCGAGTCGTATCGGTTTACGCTAGGCGACGGAGTTGAGAAATGGCTGAAAACGAGGCGGGGAACCGGCGGCGCCGCCGGCGGCGTCTATGCTGCGAGGAGAGAGATGGCCAACACGATCATCGTACACGACCCCGAGGGCATCCAGCGCATGCTGCGACACGGCCTCGCGCCGGTTACCGACAACCGCCAGGCGCTCATGGCGTTGGGCTTCGCGGCGAAATATCCGAACGGGCGCGATGCCTACGAGCGCGGCATCTGGTCCCGCAGCGTCGACCACGGCTACCGCTCGAGCGACTTTCGCCGCATGCTGGTCGAGCAGATCGCCCATCTCATCGCCTAGTGGCCGTTACAGGCCACGAGGCGCCTGCGCGGCGAGCCGTTTGCGTAAGGCGCGCATCTCTTCGAAGCGCGCCGTCACGTCGCGCATGACGGCGGCCATTCCGCTCATGCGCCCGCTCTCGTCGCGCAGCGCCACGATGGTGAACTCGAGCGAGATACGCTGGCCGTCCTTGCGCATCCCCGGAACGGCCAGAAGCTCGCCGTCTCCGTAGCGGCTTTGGCCTGTCTCCATGACGCGCCGATACCCCTCCCAATGGCGCTCGCGCAGCCGCTCGGGGATGATGAGATCGAGCGAACACCCCAGCGCCTCGGACTCGCCGTAACCGAAGATGCGCTCCGCGCCGCGGTTCCACAGGCGGATCAACCCTCGCTCGTCGGCGACGATGACGGCGTCTGCGGCGTCGCGCACGATCGTCTCGAACGCCTGCGATAGATCTGCGGCCACGGCCTTCTCCTCCTCACGATCTCGCTCGACGTCTATCTTACCGTATCGCGTGAACGGCGGATGCGACCTGCCGCGCAACGGCAACGCGGCGGCAATGGGCGTGAGCTACCATCGCCCGCGATGGACGACCTCACCGCGCTGGCCGCACGGCTCGTCGATGCCCCCTCCGAGGCCGCGCGGCTGGGGCTCGTGCGCACGTTGGTGCGCTTCGGCCCGGCGGCCCTGCGGCTGGCCGAGGTGCGCGGCATGCGTGTGGTGGCCCTGGCGCGCGGCGAGCGCTTCACGGCGCGCTCGCGGCGCCTGCGCGAGTTGGCTCCGCACCTGGACACCTGGCCGACACCGCCGGCGGGGCTCTTCGTGGTCGAGGAGCGCACCGCGTACCTGCGCTCGCGCTCGCCGCTGGCAGCCGCCCACGAGTTCGGGCACGCGCTCGACTGCGCGCTGGGAGAGGGGGCCTATCGTTCGAACGAGGACGGCGATCTGCGCTCGATCTTCGCTAGCGCTACCGCTTTCGTTACCCCCTACGCCGCCACCGCGCCCGACGAATTCTTTGCCGAGCTGCTGCGCGCGTACGTCGAGTGCAACGATCGCCGCTCGCCATGGCCGGCGGCGACGCGCGCACGCCTGCGCGAGGTCGACGCACGGGCCTTCGCCTATGTGGAGCGGCTCTTCGCGCACGGCTTCGCGGAGGCATTGCCGTAGGGCGCGCCGCGCGCAACCTGCTAGTGAACCAGATCCTGCGCGAGGACGAACTCTACGCCGGCGGCCTGCATCTGCGGGATCATCGCGCGCAGCGCCTCGAGCGTGGTGGGCCGCGGATGGCCGATCGCGATCGCGTAGCCGTTGTGCTGCGCCACCTCGAGCAGCCTCCTCAGCATCTCTTCCGTATAGGCGACGCTGGCCTGGTTATCGAGGAAGACGTCGCGCGAGGCGGTCGGCACGCCGTCCTCGCTGGCCATCTTCCCGCCCACCGACCTGCCGCTGGTCATCGAGTCGATGAAGAACTTGTCTCGGCGCTTCAGCACCGCCAGCACGTCGCGCATCACGCGCGGGTCCGCGGTGGCCTCGCTGCCTTCGTGATTGTTGACGCCCGCCGCCAGCGGCACTTGCGCCAGGTCGCTCTCCACCTGATCGGTGATCGCGCCGTCGCTCATCTCCGTGGTGACCTTGCCGGGACCTGGGTTGATGTGCGAGACCGGCTCCATCGGCAGGTGGAGCATGACGCCCTTGCCGGCCGCCCGCGCCTCGCCGGCGATGGTCTTGGTGTAGTGCACGTCGGGCAGCACCGACATCGTCAACGGCACCGGCAGCGCGAGGAAGCCGCGCTCCGTCGCGATCCACTGTCCGCAGTCGTCGACGATGATCGCCACGCGGGGCTTGCCGGCGACCTTGGGGACGTGGATGCCGCCGGCCGCGGTGGTGCTGACCGGGCGCGGCACGCCGGCGACGACGCGGTTCCCCGTCTCGATGCCGTCCCACGCGGGCGCCGGCGTCTCCAAGACGGGCACAGGCGTCGCCGCCGGCATGGTAGCCTCCGCCAAGGGGCGCTGCGCCACGCGCTGCTGCCGCCCGAACGTGAGCTTGGCGTGGCTCACGTAGCTCGCCGCGAGCGCGCCGACCATCAGCGCCAAGACGACTAGCAGGACCAGCGTGAGCAGCGATGGGCCGCCGCCCCGTCTCTTGCGTTTTGCCATGATCTCCTAGAACTCGTGGGCGACGCGGGGGTCGACCGTGAGGCCGACGCGCGAGGCGCCGATGACGTTGCCGGCGCCGTCGAAGACCTCCACCGTGGCGTAGCGTACGTTGCCGATCGCGACCTCCCAGGGATTGATCGGCACGTCGTACGATCGCCTCAGACGGACGAAAGGCACGACGAAGACCGTCTGATTGATCGGGAAGGTGCGCGAGTAGATCTGCAGGTCGTGTCCGATGTAGCGGGCCCCGCCCCAGACCTTGACCTGCGCCGCGGAGATGTGCAGCATGCCCACGCCCTCGCCCATCACGGTGGCCTTCACCACGGCGTGCGTATCGAAGCGGCCCAGCACGACCGGATTCGGAGCAATCGTCAGCGCGAGGTGGGGAGAGCAGCCCGTCAGCAAGACCAGGCAACTCGAGAAGAACGCGCGGAGAACACCGGCGCGCACCGCGACGGCGCGACTCATGGGATCGCGGTTTCGGAGCGCAAGCGCGTGGCGCCTCCCGCCGGCGGATCGGCGGGATCGCGCAGGCCGGCTCCCAGACCGCTGGCGATCCAGACGATGTCGACCAACAGGAAGTTGGCCACCAGCGAGCTGCCGCCGTACGAGATGAACGGCAACGTGATGCCGGTCAGGGGAAGCAATCCAACCACGCCGCCGACGATCACGAAGATCTGCAGGCCCAGCAACGAGGCCAAACCCAACACCAACAGCTTGGAGTAGAGATCGGGACGGCGGCGGGCGACGCCGAACGCGCGCCAGATCAACACCGCGTAGAGCGCCAGCAGAATGCACGCGCCGAGCAGTCCGGCCTCCTCGCTCCAGGCCGCGTAGATGTAATCCGTGGCCACGTCGGGTATGGCCGGATGTCCCAACCGCAGCCCGGTGCCGAAGAGGCCGCCGGCGGCCAATGAGAAGAGGGCCATCAGCGCTTGATAGCCGCTTCCCAGCGGATCGGCGAACGGGTGCAGCCAGACGTCGATGCGCACGCGCAGGTAAGCAAAGTGGCGCGCGGCGATGAGCGCCGCCGCGGCGAAGACGGCGAGGCTTCCCAGCACCAGATCCAGGCGCCGGGTGCCGGCATAGAGCATGATCACGAAGACGCCGAGGAAGAGCACGGCCATGCCGACGTCGTGCTGCAGCACCAGGATCGCCATTGCCGTTCCCCAGCCGAGAAAGAGCGGGCCCAGGTAACGCAGGCTTGCGCGGAGCCGCCACGGCGCGGCCTGCGCGATCACCTCGCCGCGCTCCGCCAGGTACGCCGCCAAGAAAAACACCAGGAAGAGCTTGATCAGCTCCACCGGCTGGAAGGAGACGCCGGCGAAGCGCAGCCAGAGCTTGGCGCCGTTCACCTCGGTGCCCGCGATGGCGACAACGGCGAAGAGCGCGATCGAGAGCAGCACCCAGAGATACTTCACCTGCGACCAGCGACGATAGCTCTCAAGCACGGGGCGCAGCACGACGACGAGCGCAAGCGAGACCAGCATGCCGATCTCCTGGCGGCGTCCCAGATCGGCCGAGAGCCGCGTCACCAGCATCAGGCCCACGCCGGCGATCAGGACGGCCAGGGCGGGAAGGAGATCGTCGCGGTCGTCGCCGCGCGGCTGGATAGCGACCCATGCCAGCGCAAGCGCGGCGCTCAACACGAGCAACGGACGCGAGAGCGCGTTCGCCGGAAGAATCGAGAGCGCGAAGGCATCGACGCCGAGCGCCAATGCCATGGGGAGCAGGCGTCGAATCAGGCTACTTGCTGCCGAGGCGCTCAACGATCCGATCGGCCTGCTCCTCGGAGCCCACGGAGCCCGACTCCAGCGTCGCCAGCGTCCGCGGCTCCACGTGATCGGCTTGCAAGCTGTAGGTCTTCAACACGCGCCAGGCGTGGATGCCGAAGATATCCGTCGGATACCCCTGGGCGAGCGCGACGTGTCCGCGCACGACGGTGAAGTACTCGTGCGATGAGACGATTCGGAAGCCGATCACCGTCAGCAGCATCAGCCAGACCAGCGCTAGCGACGCCATCAGGCGCGAGAGATTGAAGGTGAACGCCGGCGCGGTCTGGGTCGAAGGCTGCGTGTGGAGGTTGAGCTGGCGGCCGAGCAGCGCGGTGCCGTTGTCGGTCCC
>JAGWST010000126.1 GCA_028869325.1 bacterium
GAAGCGCCTGCTCAAGCCGTCGGACGCGGGCGAGAAGCTCAGCTACGATCTCTATTACGTCGAAGAATGGTCGCCGTTCTTGGATGTCTCCGTGCTCTTGCAGACCGCGGTCGAATTCCTCTTCCATCGCGCAGGATGACCATCGCTCCCATGATGTTGCTGCAAGGCCTAGCGCGCACGTTCCCGCTCGACTGGTCCGTCCAGCGCGACCACCGTCTCCGCACTCCAGGCGCGACGCTTCTCGGGCCTTACTATATCGGCTGGGACTCCGGCAACGGAGCTTACGGCGAGGGTTGGGATGCAGCGCCGCGCGACGCGAATGGCGTGATGCTGTCCCCTGGCGGCACGATCTACGACCCAACGCACATCGCGCAGTTCGGCTTGGAACAGCACTCGCGTTGGGTGCTTCGCAGCGACGCCGAGGCGCGCCGGGCGTTTCTTGCGCAGGCGCGATGGTTGCGCGACCAGCAAGCGGTGCGCGGCGGAATCGCAGGCTGCTATCCATTTCCGTTCGCTTGGCCGGCTTACGGCGCGCCGCTGGGCTTCTTGTCCGCCATGACCCAGGGCGAGGCCATCTCGTTGCTGCTGCGCGCCTATGAGACGACGGGCGAGAACGGCTTTCTCGATGCGGCGGCGCGCGCGGCCGAGCCGTTTCGCCACGAGATTCGCGCGGGCGGCGTTACCTGGCGCTCCGGAGACGATGTCATTTTTGAGGAGGCCGCCGCCGATCCACCGGCCCACATCCTCAACGGCTGGATCTTCGCGCTCTGGGGGCTTCACGAGCTGCACACCTATAGCGCGGAGCGCGACCTGGTCGCGATCTACGAGCAGAGCGTGCGTACGTTGCAGCGGCGCTTGATTCTCTACGACTCCGGCTCCTGGTCCTATTACAATCTCCTGGCTACCAGGCGCGGCTTCCGCAAGCTCGCCACGCTGAAGTACCATGCCTTCCACATCGCCCAATTGCGTGTCATGGCCTCACTCGTCGGCGAGGCGTGCTTCAATGTGACAGCCGATCGCTGGAGCGCCTATGCGGAGTCGCCGATGAGCCGCCTCCACGTCTACCTGAATGCAGCAGCGGGGCTAATCGTGCGCGCTGTGCGCGAAGATACGGTCCCACGCGGGGCTAGGAGCGTCGTGTGAACCGCATACGCGTCCTCCACATACTCCCAAGCCTCAAGGCTGGCGGCGCCGAGCGGCAGATACTGACGCTTCTTCCTCTCCTCCCGAACAGCGAGATCGACGTTGGGGTGTTGGCCGTCTACGCCTCACGGCTGGCCGACGCCGAGCGCACGCAACTGGGCTGCCCCGTCATCGAGGTCGGCCGGCGGCGCCGGAGCGACTACTCGTTCCCGTTCCGGCTGATACGCCAGATCAAGGGCTTCGCGCCGCAGATCGTTCACACCCATACGCACGTCGGGAAATACTGGGGACGCATGGCGGCGAGAGCCGCCGGAGTCCCGATCATCCTCCATACGGCACACAACCCTTGCGACCCGCGCCGAAATCCACTGGAACGCTTACTCGACCCGCTTCTCTACGCGAGTACCAGCCGTGTCATCACCTTCCTCGAAGACCAACGTGCGACGCTGGCGCGCCTCGACGGCTTTCCGCCCGAAAAGATCGCGATCATTCCGAATGGGATTCTTCCGCGCAAGGCACCGGCGCGCGAGGAGCGCCTCTCGGCGCGCCGTTCGTTGGGCGTGAGCGACGACGCCTTTGTCATACTCGTGGTCGGGCGACTCGAGCAGGTGAAGAATCAGCGCCTGGCGCTCGATGCGCTCGCCGCGCTTCCTGAGCAGGCGCGCGTGCGCATCCGTCTCTTCGTGCTCGGCTCAGGGAGCCAGGAGACCGCACTCCGCGATCTCGCACACGAGCGCGCGCTCCGGGAGCACGTCGCCTTTCTCGGCCATCGCACCGATGTAGCGGACCTCTTGCCGGGCGGCGATCTCATGTTGATGACCTCGCTCTACGAAGGGATGCCGCTCGTGCTCATCGAGGCGATGTTCGCCGGCGTCCCGATCCTCACCACGCCGTGGACCGGGGCACGCAGCATGCTCGTCGCCGGCTCGTGCGGCTACCTTGCCGAAGGCTGGAATCCCCAGCAACTCGCGGCGGCACTCGAACGCGCCCTCCGCGATCCGCGGGAGCGCCTGGCGGTCGCCGAGCGCGCGCGACTGCACGCGGCGGATCAATACGACATCCAGAAGATGGCCGAGGCGCATCGCACTCTCTATCTGGAGCTCGCCGGCGCACGCTCCTTGCCTTCCATGGCGGCTGCCTCGTGAGAGTCGCCTATGTTACTTCGCAGTTTCCGTTCGGCCCCGGTGAGGCGTTTCTGCACGCGGAGGCGGAGGCACTGGCGCGCCTGAGCGGCGACCTGGTGGTGGTGCCCACGCGGCCAAAGACGCGCGAGAGCCGCTACGGCGCGCTCCCGGCGCGCGTCGTCCGCCTGGACACCTGGGCGCCACGCACGCTTGCGCTGGCGGCGCTCGAGACGCTCGCGCAACCGCGGCGCGCATGGCGGGCGCTGATGCGCCTGCTCGCGACCCCCTACCGGCTTTCGACCAAGCTGAAGAATCTCGCCGTCTTCCCCAAGGCGCTCGCGGTCGCGCGCACCCTGCGCGAAGAGGGCGTCGAGCACATCCACGCGCATTGGCTCTCGACTCCGTCGACCGTGGCATACGTCGCGGCGACGATGATCGGCGTCAAGTGGAGCTGCACGGCGCATCGCTTCGATATCTTCGAAGACAACCTGCTTGCCGAGAAGCTCTCCAGCGCGGCCTTCGTGCGAGCGATCTCGGCGCGCAACCGCGAGCTCATCGTCGCCCGCGGCAGAGATGGCGCCGGGGAGCGCTGCCGCGTGGTTCACCTCGGTGTCACGCTTCCGCAGCACGTGCGCCCGCCGTCTGAGCCCGGCACGCTGCGCATCCTCTGCCCGGCTTCGCTGGTGCCCGTGAAGGGCCACGCCTATCTGATCGCGGCGCTGGCCCACCTGCGTGACTCGGGCGCGGCATTCACCTGCGACTTCGTCGGTGAGGGTCACCTGCGCGAGCCGATCGAGCAGCAGATCGCGCAGGCCGGCTTGAGCGGCCAGCTGCGCCTGCGCGGAAATATCGCGCACGAGCGGTTGATGGCGGAGCTGACGGGCGGAGCCTACGACCTGGTCGTGCTGGCAAGCACCGAGACGGGGACGGAGTTCGAGGGCATTCCCGTCGCGCTGATGGAGGCCATGGCCGCCGGCATTCCCTGCGTCGCGACCCGGACCGGCAGCATCCCCGAGCTCATCGACGACGCCTCCGGATCGATACTGGTGCCGCAACGCGACGCCCAGGCGCTGGCCTCGGCGATCGCGGCGTTCGCCGACCCCGTCTACCGCAGCGAGTGCGGCCGCCGCGCCCGGGAGCGCGTCGCCAGCTCGTTCGACGTGCGCCAGACGACCGGCGCGCTCTTTCGCATGATGTGTGCCTCGTGAACGCCTTGCTGCTCTCGCAATTCTTTCCCCCCGAGCCTTGCGCCGCGAGCAATCGCAATGCCGCCATCGCCGCGGCGCTGCTGAGCACGGGGCACGACGTGCAGGTGGTCACCGGCTTCCCGAACTTTCCCTCAGGCGTCATCCCGGAGCGCTACCGCCGGCTTCTGCGGACGGCCGAGCTCGTCGAAGGCGTGCGCGTCTCGCGCGCTTGGACGTTCGCCTCGCCGCGGCGCTCCTCGCTGCTTCGGCTGCTCAACTGGCTCTCGCTCTCGGCCTCGGCATCTCTGCACGTTCTCTTCCTGCGCGGGCGCTACGACGTGGTCTACGTCTCCAGCCCGCCGATCACGCTGGCGCTGCCGGCAATCGTCGCCTCGCTCCGCCACCGCGCGCGCCTGGTCGTCGATGTCCGCGACTCCTACCCGGAGGTCGCTGTTCGCATGGGAATGTGGAAGCCGGACTCCCTGCTGGCGCGGGCCGTCGGTTGGGTGGCGCGTACGCTCTACCACCGTGCGGCCGGCGTCATCGGAGTGACGGAGAGCATGCGCGAGGAGATCGAGGCCCGCGGCTGCGATCCGGGCAAGATCCTCATCGCCCCCAACGGCTTCGATCGCATCGAGCCCAGTCCGGAGGCCCCCTACGCCCGGCGAGAGGGCGAGGTGGTCGCCGCGTTCGTCGGTAACTTCGGCCTGGCCGCGGGCGTCGACGTCGTGGTCGATGCGGCGGCCCTGCTTCGCGACGAGCCGCACGTGCGTTTCGTCCTCGTCGGCGACGGCTCGGAGTTTCAGCGCATACGCGATCGGGTCGCGGCGCAGGGCTTGACCAACGTCGAGCTGCTCGGCGCACGGCCGCGCACGGAGGCGATGGCGGCGTTGCGCGACGCCGACGTCTGCATCGTTCCGCTCAAACGCCATCTGGTCGACAGCCTTCCGACGAAGCTCTTCGACGCGCTCTCCGTCGGCTGCCCCGTGCTGGTGAGCGCCGCCGGCGAGGCCCGCCATTTCGTCGAGCGCTCGGGCGGCGGCTGGTGCGTGCCGCCCGAAGATCCCCCCGCGCTGGCGGCGGCGATCCGCGAGATCGCTGCCGCCCCGCGCGAGCGCTTGGAGCGCGCGGAGCGCGGGCGTGTTTACGTCGAGCGACACTACGACCGCGCGCGCAGCATGACGTCGATCGTCAATTATATGGAGTCACTGGTCGATCCCATGCGTACCCTCTGCGCTCAGATCGTTCACCGCGTCGAGGTGTGACGTGCGCGCGCAATCGTGCTCTTCTTCCACCTCCGGCAGGGAGCAAAGGTCCTAGGCCAAGGGCTCATGGACCCTACCTCCTCCACGGCCGTCCCGATAGACTGACAGAAGCATGACCGCCATCAGTACCACCCTCGGCCCCATCGATTATCGGGCGCGGCTCAAAGACATGTTCGCCGCACGCACGGCCACGGTGGGCGTCGTGGGCGTCGGCTACGTCGGACTGCCGTTGGCGGTAGAGAAGGCGAAGGTCGGGTTCCACGTGATTGGCTACGACCGCAACGCCGAGCGCGTCGCGAAGATCAACCGCGGCGAGAACTATATTCTCGACGTCGCCGATGCCGAGCTCAAAGAGAGCGTCTCGTCCGGCACGCTCGAGGCGACGACCGATTTCTCCAGCCTCGATCGCTGCGACGTCATCATCATCTGCGTGCCGACGCCGTTGACCGCGAATCACGATCCCGATATCTCCTACATCCGCCATGTGGGCGGTAAGATCGCCGAGCGCCTGCGCCCGGGCCAGCTGATCTGCCTCGAGAGCACCACCTATCCCGGCACCACCGAGGAGGTCTTGCTGCCGCTCTTCTCCAGCGGCGACCTGATCGCCGGGCGTGACTTCTTCTTGGCCTTCTCGCCCGAGCGTGTCGACCCCGGGAACAAGCGTTACACCACCAAGAACACGAACAAACTGGTCGGCGGCGTGACGCCCGCGTGCACGGAGGTCGCCAGCAGCTTCTACGCGCAGACGATCCTCACCGTGCTGTCCGTGGCTTCACCGAAGGTCGCCGAGATGGCGAAGGTCTTCGAGAACACCTTTCGCGCCGTCAACATCGCCCTGGTCAACGAGCTCGCACTCCTCTGCGACCGCATGGAGATCAACATCTGGGACGTGATCGATGCCGCGGCGACCAAGCCGTTCGGGATCATGCGCTTCGAGCCCGGCCCCGGCGTCGGCGGCCACTGCATCCCGGTCGATCCCTTCTACCTCACCTGGAAGGCGCGCGAGTACGATTTCCATACGCGCTTCATCGAGCTGGCGGGCGAGATCAATCTCCAGATGCCGTACTTCGTGCGCGACAAGGTCGTGCGCGCGCTGGGCGAGCACCGCAAGTCGCTGCGCGGCGCGAAGCTGCTGGTGATCGGGATCGCCTACAAGAGAGATATCGAGGACTGCCGTGAGTCGCCGGCGCTCAAGGTAGTGGAGTTGCTCGAGCACGAAGGCGCGGCGGTCGTCTACCATGACCCCTGCGTTCCCAGCTATCGCGCGAAAGACGGCTCGACGCGCCACTCGGTGGAGCTCAACGTACGGCGCCTGCACGAGGCCGATTGCGTCCTCATCCTCACCGACCATTCCACCGTGGATTGGCAGGAGATCGTCCGCGAGGCCCACGCTGTCGTCGACACGCGTAACGCGACGCGGCACGTGCGAGGCGAGGAGAGCCGCGTCACTCTGCTATGATGAGCCAACCCGTTCGCCTTGGCGTGGTGGGAGCCGGCTACTGGGGCGCCAACCTCGTTCGCAACTGCGCCCAGCTGGGTGTGCTCAGCGTGGTCTCCGATCTCAACGCCGCGACGCTGGCGGCGGTGCACGGCGCGCACCCGGGTGTCGCCGTTACCTTGGAGGTCGAGGATCTGCTGTCGGCCCCGATCGACGGCGTCGTCATCGCCGCGCCCGCGCCGCTGCACGCCTCGCTTGCGCGGCGCGCGGCCTCCGCCGGCAAGCACGTTTTCGTCGAAAAGCCCTTCGCCTTGACCGTGGCCGAGGCGCAGTCGATCGTGGAAGAGACCGAGCGCTGCGGCGTCACGAGCATGGCCGGCCACGTCCTCCTCTACCATCCGGCGGTGGAGCGGTTGCTGGAGCTGGTCCGCGCCGGGGCCGTCGGCCGAGTTGCGCACGTGCGCTCGCGGCGCCTCAGCCTGGGCAAGCTGCGCGAACACGAGAGCGTCTGGTGGAGCTTCGCGCCCCACGATGTCGCACTGGTACTCGAGATTCTGGGAGAGACCCCGTTGGAGATCAGCGGCCGCCAGCACCGGTTCTCCGCGCACGCACTGCCCGACATGGCATACGCCGACGCGTGCTTCGCGGACGGCCGTTCGGCCCACGTGGAGGTCTCCTGGCGCGACCCCGGCAAGACCTCCAGACTCGACGTCTTCGGCAGCGAGGGCGTGCTCACGTTCACGGATTCACGAGCCGGCGCCTCGCTGACCCTGACGCGCTGCGGAGAGCGACGCGAGGAGCACGGCGGGCGCGGGATCTGGCGCGAAGAGCCGCAAACCGTGGCGTTCACCGCCGGCGAGCCGTTGCGTCGCGAGCTCGAGGCCTTTATCGAGACGATCCGCACGGGCGTTCCAGCGCTCACGGACGGCCGAAAGGCCGTCGAAGTCGTTCGCGTCCTCGCCACCTTCGACGCATGCTCCGGGATTCCGCAGGAGGCCCTCGTCTGATGTCTTCGCTCACGGCGCCCTACTTCGTTCACGAGTCGTCCTACGTCGACGAGCCCAGCTCCATCGGCGAGGGCACCAAGATCTGGCACTTCTCACATGTCATGGCGCACGCGGTCATCGGGCGCAAGTGCAGCATCGGCCAAAACGTGCTGATCTCCTCGCGGGTGACGATTGGAGACAACGTCAAGATTCAAAACAACGTCTCCGTCTACGAGGGCGTCGTCCTCGAAGACGACGTCTTCTGCGGCCCCAGCATGGTCTTCACCAACGTCACGACGCCGCGCTCGGCCTACCCGCGCAATACCGCCGCCGACTACCGTCAGACGCTGGTGCGCCGGGGTGCGAGCATCGGGGCCAACGCCACCATCGTCTGCGGCGTGACCATCGGCGAGCACGCCTTCGTCGGCGCCGGCGCCGTCGTGACGCGCGACGTTCCGCCCTACGCGATGGTCTACGGCAATCCCGCTCGCGTCCGCGGCCATGCCTGCGAGTGCGGCATCAAGCTTGCATTCGACCAGGGCACGGCGCGCTGCGCCGAGTGCGGCGCGGCCTACGTCATGCGCGACGGGATGGTGGAGAGGGACGCGCGATGATCGCGATTCTCGATCTCACCGCGCAGTACCGCGCCCTCAAGGCCGAGATCGACGCCGCCGTAGAGGGCGTCTTCGCGAGCGGCCACTTCATCAACGGTCCCAACGTGCGCGCCTTCGAATCCGAGATCTCCGCATACTTGGGCACGCCGCACGCCGTCGGCCTCAACTCGGGGACCGATGCTTTGCACCTGGCGCTGCGGGCGCTCGACATCGGCCCGGGCGACGAGGTCATCACCACGCCGTTCACCTTCGTCGCCACGACGGAGGCCATCGGCATCGTCGGCGCC
>JAGWST010000127.1 GCA_028869325.1 bacterium
CCTTCGAAACCTTGGGGTCCCCGCGAACGGAGCGAAGCGGAGTGAGCGGGGAGTGAGGGGCGCGCGGCCGTTCGCCGCGCTGGAGCAGTCCGTGCTCGATGCCTTCGCGGCGATCGCGCCGGGGCCCATCGCGATTGCCTGCAGCGGCGGACCCGACTCGGTGGCGCTACTGGCCGCGGCATCCGCCGTCGCCCGTCCCGCCGGACGAACCCTGGTGGCGCTGCACGTCAACCACAGTCTTCGCGCGACCGCCGACCGAGACGAAGGCGTCGCGCTGGCGGCCGCCGTCCATCTGGGCGTGATCTTCAAGAGCGTGCGGCTGGAGCCGGGCGCCAGCGATGAGGCGGCGTTGCGCGAGCGCCGGTACCCGGCCTTGGTAGCCATGGCCCTCGAGGCCGCCGCCGTTGCCATCGCGACCGCCCACACCTTGGAGGACCAGGTCGAGACGGTGCTCCTGGCGCTGGTCCGCGGTGCCGGCCTGCGAGGCATCGCCGGCATGCCGGAGCGCCGGCCGCTGGCCGAGGGGCTCGAGCTGCTGCGGCCGCTGCTGGAGCACGGCCACGCCGAGCTGCGCGCTTACTGCCACGCCCGCGCCCTGCCCTACGCGCTGGACGAGAGCAACCAGGATCAACGCTACCGGCGCAACCGCCTGCGGCGCCTGCTGGCCCAGCTGCGGGATGTGGAGCCGAGCGCCGAAGGCGCGATCGTCCGCCTAGCGCGCCTGGCCCGCGAGGAGGATAACTGGCTGGACGACCAAGCCGCGCAGGCGCTTGCTCGCCTGGCGGCGCAAGAAGGTCGCCTCGAGGGGAGCCTGCGCCATCTGCCCCGCCCGCTGCTGCGCCGCGTGTTGCGGCTCTGGCTCGGCGAGCGCGACATCGCCTTCGAACACGTGGACCGGCTTGCCGGCGCCGTCGCCGAAGGAAGAAGTGGAAGATTCTTCATTCGCAAGGGCGAGGAGGTGCGCATCCACGACGGGCTCCTGGAGCGTTGTAAGAGCGACGATGGCGAGAGAGCGTGAGACCGACCGATTCTGAGCTTACCGCGCTGCCCGAGGGGATCGCGGGCATCGTCATCGATGCCCCGGAGATCGCCCGCACGGTCGACCGCCTAGCGGCGCGTATCGCCGCAGACTATCACGGCCGCAAGCTC
>JAGWST010000128.1 GCA_028869325.1 bacterium
AAGATGTACTTCGCCATCAGTACCGTGCCCCCGCCGCAGCGCGACGATCGCCGGGTCGGTGTGCCGGGCCCTTCGGGCCGCGGCGGTGTTGGTCGCTGTGACGGGGGTACTCCACCAGGCGCGCTCCTCTTGACTCTCGATCAGCGTACCCGCGCAACAATCCGCGCCGCTTAGGCGTGACTCGAGTACGGCTCGCTCTGGGTTGTCGAGCTTCGGGAGAGGCCGTCCGGCTCCCTGGTGAGCACACACACCACGCGCGCACGGCCACCGTAATCGGCGATGATCTCCACCCGCGCATCGGTGAACGCCGCCTGCGCGAGATGCGCCAAACCCGCGATCGTCGGGGGCGCGGCCTCCAGCAGAACCGTTCCGCCCGGGCGCAGGATGCGCGGCAGCTCCGGGACCAGGCGCCGGTAGACCTCCAAGCCGTCCGCTCCACCGTCCAGGGCCAGGCGCGGCTCGTAGCCCGCCGGATCCGGCGGACGCGGCAGATCGCCGGTCGGCACGTACGGCAAGTTGGCCACGATCACGTCGAACGGCCCCAAGCTCAGCGCGGCGAAGTGCAGGTCGCCCTCCAACGCCGTCACGCGATCGCTCACGCCCAGGCGCGCCGCGTTCGCTCGCGTCAGTTGCACGGCCTCGACCGAGCGATCGGTCGCCACAACGCGCGTCTGCGGCCGCTCGCAGGCGATCGTCACCGCGATGGCCCCGCTGCCCGCACCGACGTCGAGGACGCGCACCGCCTCGTCGCGGAGGCGATCGATCTCCGCCAGGGCCCGCTCCACCAAATGCTCGGTCTCCGGGCGCGGCACCAAGACGCCCGAGCGCACGCTGAACTCGCGGCCGTAGAACCCAGCCGACTGCACCAGGTAGGCGATGGGCAGGCCCTCCGCGCGCCGGCTGACCAGCCGCGTGAAGCGCGCGTGCTCGGTGCGCGGCAGTACGGCATCGCCGTGAGCCAGAAGCCACGGGCGCTCGCGCATCAAGACGTAGGACATCAACAACTGAGCGTCGAGCAGCGGCGCATCGCTTCGTCCACGCAGTTGCTCCGAGGCACGGGCGATCGCCTCGGAGATGCTGGCACCCACAGCGCGCCGCGCTAGGCGGCGGAGTTGTCGCCGGCGGCCAAGAGCTCCGCTTGCTCGTGCTCCCAGAGGGACTCGACGATCTTGGCCATGTCACCCTCCATCACGCCACGGATATTCCCGAAGTTCTGGTTGAGGCGATGATCGGTGATCCGATCCTGCGGAAAGTTGTACGTCCGAATCTTCTCTGACCGCTCGCCGCTTCCCACTTGACTGCGCCGCAGCGAGCTACGCTCCTGCTCCTGCTCGCGAATCTTGCGGTCCAGCAGGGCCGCGCGCAGCATCTGCATGGCGCGTTCACGGTTCTGCAGCTGGGAGCGCTCCTCTTGACAGGCCACGACCACGCCCGTCGGCAGGTGCGTGATGCGAATCGCCGACTCCGTCTTGTTGACGTGCTGCCCACCTGCCCCGGAGCTCTTGTAGGTGTCGATCTGGAGATCGCGCGGATTGATCTCCACGTCCACCTCCTCGGCCTCCGGCATGACCGCCACCGTCGCCGTCGAGGTGTGTACGCGCCCTTGCGCCTCCGTCGCGGGCACGCGCTGCACACGGTGCACTCCCGACTCGAACTTGAAGCGGCGGTACGCGCCCTTGCCGTTGACGGCGAAGACCGCTTCTTTGTAACCGCCGGCATCCGCCTCGGAGATGGAGAGCAGATCCACCTTGTAGCCAACCTGCTCGGAGTAGCGCATGTACATGCGCACCAGCTCGGCCGCGAAGAGCGCCGCCTCCTCGCCGCCGGTGCCGGCGCGCACCTCGACGAAGATGTTCTTCTCGTCGTACGGATCCTTGGGCAGCAAGAGGCGCTGCAACTCCTGGCGCAACACCCCCTGCTGCCGCTCCAGATCGGCGACCTCGGATTGCGCAAGCTCGCGCAGCTCCGGATCCTCCATGAGCTCGCGCGCCCCCGCCAGATGCCGCTCCAACGCGCGATAGCGCCGGTAGGCCTCCACGGGCGGCTCCAGCGCCGCGCGCTCCTTGGTCAAAGCGACCAAGCGCGTCTGGTCGGAGACCGTTCCCGGCTCCGCCAACTCGGCGTCGATCTCGGCCATGCGCGCCTCCATGCCCTCCAGGCGCGCGTAGATCCCTTGTTGCTCAATCATACAAACAAAAGCGGGTACGCTCGTGCGAACCCGCTCCCGAATCTGCCGGCTGCGCTACGCGTTGGCGGCGCTGCCCTCATCCTTCTTCTGCTTGCGAGCCTTCGCCTCGGCCTGCTTCGCCTGCGCCTTGGCAACCTTTTGGTTGAACTTGTCGACGCGGCCGGCGGTGTCGACGAATTTCTGCGTTCCGGTAAAGAACGGGTGGCACTTGCTGCAGATCTCGACGTTGATCTCGCCGCGCGTCGAGCCGGTGGTGAACACGTTGCCGCACGCGCAGTGCACGCGGGCCTCCGTATGCCACGTAGGATGGATCTTCTCTTTCACGTCTTCCTCTGGCGTTGCCCGCCGACCGCGCCCTAGCCATGACGAGGCGGGGCGTATGGCGGCGGATGCACGCATCACAGTATATCACGGTCCTGCAAATCGCCCCGCTTGGCCCGGCAGGCTGGCCGGGCGACGCCGCGAACGACGGTGCCCATGTCTCGATCGCGTCTTTGGCTCGCCGTCATGATGGTTGGTGCGGCCGCCCTCTCGCTGGTCCAAGCCCGCGCCGCCGTCGCGCCGAGCCCCGCTGCCGCCCCGCCGGCAGCCGCCGCAACGCCGACCCCCGGCACCTCGTTGGATCTCTCCAACATCATCGCCCCCCTGCCCGACGTCAGCGGCGTCTGGGAGGTCGCCCACGAGCAGGACAACGGGCAGACCAGCTACACGCACCTTCGCATCCATCAGCGGGGTCCCAGCCTCAGCGGCGATTGGCTGGACATACACGGCAAGGCCTACCCCGCCAGCGGAACCCTCAAGGGCAACGACATGAATCTGCGCATCGAGGGGCCCTCGGGCACGATCACCGTTCAGGCGCAACTCGACCCGCCGGCCAACATGGTCGGCATGTTCGTGGAGCCCAACGGGCAGCACCTCATCTTCACGGCGAACAACCAGGCCAAGTACACGCCGGAGCCCGAGGGCACGCGGAACAACGGCCCGGCGGCACCGCCGCACTAGCCGGCTAGCCGGCGGCGCGCTCGCGCAGCCGTTGCTCGACGTACGGGCGCAGCCCGCCGGCCTCGACCAATTGGCGCATGAACGGCGGCAGCGCTTGGGCGGTGTAGCGCGTCCCTTTCGTCAGGTTCTCGATCGTTCCGTTGGCCGGATCGATGCACACTTCGTCCCCGGCGGCGATGCCGTCGACCGCCTCCGGACACTCGAAGACCGGCAGCCCGATGTTCAGCGAGTTGCGATAGAAGATGCGCGCGAAGCTCTTGGCGACCACCGCCGAGACGCCCGCGCCCTTGATGGCGATCGGCGCATGCTCACGCGAGGAGCCGCAGCCGAAGTTGCTCTCGGCGACGATCACGTCGCCGGCTCGCACGCGGGCCACGAACTCCTTGTCCAGGTCCTCCAGCGCGTGCTTGCCCAGTTCGGCCGCATCGGTGAGGTTGCAGTAGCGCCCGGGGATGATGACGTCGGTATCGATGTTCTTGCCGTACTTGTGCACGCGTCCCTGAAACATTTCGAACCTCACGAGACCGCGGCCGGCTCGAGCGAGAGCGTGCGCGGGTCGGTAATCGTGCCGCTCAGCGCGCTGGCGGCGCAGGTCGCGGGCGACGCCAAGTAGACCGAGGCCTTGGGCGATCCCATCCGG
>JAGWST010000129.1 GCA_028869325.1 bacterium
CGTGGCTGGCGTGGAGCTGGAGCGATGTAGCCAACGACGTTTGGCGCCTCTCCGCCGCGCTGCGGCGAGCCGGATTCGGCTCGGATTCGCGGCTCGCCGTAAGCGGTCACTATAGCGCCTATCTGCTCCTGGTCGCGCTCGCCGCGCGGCTGGCCGGAGGCAGCGTCATCGCGGCAGCGCATTCGATCGACGAAGCACGGCTCGCCGGTCTCTTCAACGGCCGCGCGGGCTACGTCTTCATCGACAGAGAGGATGAGCGCGCCCGCTGGCTGCGCGTGGCCGAACGCCAGGGCGTCGATCTCGTTGCGCTCAGCTATCGATCGTTGCTGGCGCCGCACGATGGCGGCGTCGCCTCTGCGAGCCCGCGCTCGCTGGATCTGCGCGCCGGCCCGCGGACGAGGGTGGTCTGGAGCGAGGAGAGCACCGACGACGCGCGCGGCCTATCGTTTCTTCTGGATCGGTGGTCGAGCGGCTCGTCTCCGCTCGCGTTTCCGGAGACGTCAGCCGCGGCGGCGCGCGACCGGCGCGAGGCGGAGCCGGCATCGATCATCGCCTCCGTGCAGGGCCTTGCCGATCTGCAGCGGGAGATCGCCACGCGGTTTGCTCCCGCCGGCAGCAGGCAACGCCGTCTGACGGAGTGGGCCCTCGAGCATGGGAGCGGACCTGGCGCAAACCCGGTAGCCGGATTCATCGTGAAAGCCATACGGCGCCAAATTGGTTTCAGCCAGCTGCGCGAGATCGTCGTAGCAGACGGCGCCGTCGCCGGCTCCAGCGGCATTGACTCGAAGGTTCGAGGTTTCTTCGCCGCTCTGGAGGTCGACGTCGTCGCCTAATATTCTGCACCCCGCCGACCGCGCGACGTCCCGGTGGAGGGCGTATGGAGCACGCGCCGGCTCCGGTTGCTCTGGAGTAAGAGCGGCAATACGAGCCCGCCGCGCTTGACAGTCGCGGCGGCACTTGGTAACATCAGCCGGTCGTGGTCCTGCCGGCCACGGCTGCGGCGTGTCGTGCCGTACACTGATCTCCGCGCTCGAGCGCGGAGACGAACGTAGCCTCAAACGCTAGGCTCCGTGGACATACGGCGCCCGGCGGTTGAGAAGCGCGAAAGGACGAAAACTGCGTGAAGAACATCATCGGCCGCAAGGTCGGGATGACGAGCATCTTCCTTGATGACGGCCGCTTCGTGCCGGTAACGGTGGTTGAGGCCGGTCCCTGCGTCGTCACGCAGCGGAAGACGGCGGGGCAGGATGGCTACGAGGCCGTGCAGCTCGCCTTCGGTGATACCCCGGCCAAACGCGTGACCAAGCCGCAGCTGGGCCATCTCAAGAGATCCGGCTCAGCGCCAAAGAGGTACCTGCGAGAGTTTCGCCGCGGCATCGACGGCGTCGAGCTGGGTGCCACCGTCACCGTCGCCGAGTTCGCCGCCGGCGACCGCGTCGACGTGATGGGCATCTCCAAGGGCCACGGCTTCTCCGGCGGCATCAAGCGTCACAACTTCAGCGGCGGCGGCGCCAGCCACGGCTCGATGATCCATCGCCAGCCGGCGTCCAACGGTGACACCAACGCGGGGCGCACCGTCAAGGGCAGTCGCCGGCCGGGTCACTTCGGCGTCGATCGCGTGACTCATCAGAATCTGGAGGTCGTCCGCGCCGACGCGGAGCGCAATCTGCTCCTGCTGCGCGGCCCGGTGCCGGGCGCGAAGAACGGGCTGGTCGTCATCAAGCCGTCGGTCAAGGTGAAGGAGAAGTAATCGTGCCTACGCTCATCGATGCGAGCGGGAAGAACCTGCGCAGCGAGCCGACACCCGCCGTCTTCACCGCCTCCGAGGCATCGAAGGCCGCGGTAATCTTCCGCGCCGTCCATCGCGAGCAGGCCAACCGGCGCGCCGGCACGGCCTCCACCAAGCGCCGCGACGAGGTCGCCGGCGGCGGCAAGAAGCCCTGGCGCCAGAAGGGTACCGGGCGCGCTCGTCACGGATCGATCCGCTCCCCGCAGTGGCGCCACGGCGGCGTGGTCTTCGGACCCAAGCCGCGCTCATTCGAGGAGTCGCTCAATAAGAAAGAGCGCAAGGTCGCGCTACGGGCGGCGCTGGCGGACCGCTTCGCCAACGACGCCGTCTTCGTGCTGGATCCGGCCAACTTCCAGGCGCTCAAGACCAAGCAGTTCGCCACCGCCTTCTTCGGTTCGCCGAAGGCGGCCAAGACGGGCCCCAAGACGCTCTTCGTCTACGGCCTAGCCGAGGCCGATACGCTGGGCGAGAGTCTGCTGCGCGGCGGCGCCAACCTGGCGCGCGTCGGCATCCTTCCGGTCAGCGACCTCGAGGTCGAGGCGATCATCGCGCACCAGCGTCTGATCCTCACCGCCGCGGCCTACCAACACCTTCAGGAGATCTGCGCGTAATGGACGCGAGAGACGTCGTCATCGCCCCCTTGATCACCGAGAAGTCGATGGCCAACACGATGGTGCAGCAGTACACCTTCCGTGTCGCCCCCGAGGCCACGAAGACCCAGATCCGCCATGCGGTCGAGGAGATCTTCAAGGTCAACGTGACCAAGGTCAATACGGTCAACGTGAAGGGCAAGATGAAGTCCTTCGCCCGCCGTCGCGCGCGCGCAACCACGGGTCGCCAGAGCGATTGGAAGAAGGCCATCGTCACGTTGAAAGAGGGTCAGAAGATCGAGCTCGGAGGCGTCAACTACTTCGAGCAGTAGCGCCGCGCCGCGGCTGCATGTATGGGACGGCTAACCGCCCCGCAAAGCCAGACAGAGAGTAGAGAGCAGTGCCCGTCAAATCGTTCAAACCCACCTCGGCCGGAAAGCGGTTCATGACCGTCGCCGACTTCTCGGAGCTGACCAAGAAGGCTCCCGAGGAGCGCTTGATCGAGCCCAACAAGAAGCACGCGGGCCGCAATCACAGCGGCCATATCACCGTGCGTCACAAGGGCGGCGGACGCCGCCCGATGTACCGCATCATCGATTTCAAGCGCACCAAGGACGGCGTCCCCGCTAAGGTCGCCGCCATCGAGTACGATCCCAACCGCTCGGCGCGCATCGCTCTGCTGCACTACCTGGACGGCGAGAAGCGCTACATCATCGCTCCGCTGGGCCTGAAGATCGGCGATCGCGTCGAGTCGGGCGAGAAGGCCGACATCAAGACGGGCAACGCGCTGCCGCTGAAGTTCATCCCGCTCGGCACGGTCATCCACAACCTGGAGCTGCGCCCCGGACAGGGCGCCAAGCTGGTGCGCTCGGCCGGCGGCGCCGCGCAGCTCATGGCCAAGGAGGGCGAGTATGCGCAGGTGCGCATGCCCTCGGGCGAGGTGCGCTTGATCCACATCAACTGCCGCGCCACGATCGGCCAGATCGGCAACGTGGAGCACGAGAACGTGGTGATCGGCAAGGCGGGCCGCCAACGGCACATGGGCAACCGGCCGACGGTACGCGGCATCGCCATGAACCCGGTCGACCACCCGCACGGCGGCGGCGAGGCACGCTCGACCTCGGGCCGTCCGCCCACGACGCCTTGGGGCCAGATGACGATGGGTAAGAAGACGCGCCGCAACAAGCGCACCGCAAAGATGATCGTGAGGAAGCGGAAGTAACGATGTCGCGCAGTTTGAAGAAGGGTCCCTTCGTTGCGGACCACTTGCTCCAGAAGATCGAGCGCATGAACGCGGCGCGCGAGAAGCGGGTCGTGCGGACGTGGAGCCGTGCCTCGACGGTGGTTCCGCAGATGGTGGGTCACACCATCGGCGTGCACAACGGCAAGGCGCACGTGCCGGTCTACGTGACGGAGAACATGGTCGGGCACAAGCTCGGTGAGTTCGCTCCGACGCGCAACTACCGCGGCCACGGCGAGAAGAGCTCGGTGAAGTAGGATGGCAGCGACGACGCAAGAGCGCACCGAAGCGCACGCACATCTCAAGTTTGCCCACATGGGCCCGCGCAAGCTGCGCCGGGTCGCCGACGCCGTGCGGGGCAAGAGCGTCAAGGACGCCCTGGCGCTCTTGAAGTTCACGCCCGTCTACGGTGCGGAGGTGATCGAAAAGCTGCTGCGCAGCGCGGTCGCCAACGCGGAGAACAACCACGAGATGGCGACCGACGATCTCTATGTCAAGCGCATCCTGGTGGACGGCGGTCCCGGCGGCAAGTTCACCAAGCGGCTCGACCCACGCGCCCAAGGGCGCGCCGCCTTCAAGCGTAAGCGCATGTCGCACGTCTCGATCACCGTTGCCAACAAGGGCGCGGAAGAGAAGAAGCGCAGCATCGCGCAGCGAGCGGGGAGCAAGTAATGGGACAGAAGATTCATCCGCTCGGCCTGCGCCTGGGCATTACACGCACCTGGGACAGCCGCTGGTTCGAGAAGAGGCACTATCAGGACTGGCTGCACGAGGACCTCAAGGTCCGTAAGTACTTCACGCGTCTCACGCGCGTGGCCGGCATCAGCCGCGTCGAGATCGAGCGGCGTGCCAACCAGGCGCGCATCATCATCAACACGGCCAAGCCGGGTATCATCATCGGCAAGCGCGGCGCCGGCATCGAAGAGATCCGTAAGAGCCTGGAGAGACTGACCAAGAAGTCGATTCAGGTCAACGTCGTCGAGATCAAGCACCCCGAGCTCGACGCGCGCCTCGTCGGTCAGAACATCGTCGACCAGCTCGAGAAGCGCATCGCCTTCCGCCGTGCCATGAAGCAGGCCATCATGCGCACCATGAAGGCCGGCGCGCGCGGCATCAAGGTGCAGGTCTCCGGTCGCTTGGGCGGTGCCGAGATCGCGCGTACAGAGCGTAACTTCGAGGGCAAGGTGCCGCTGCACACGTTGCGCGCCAATATCGATTACGCGAACGTCGAGGCCTTTACCACCTTCGGCCGCATCGGAGTCAAGGTTTGGATCTATACGGGCGAGCAGCTGCCCGAGGCACGCGAGACGGGCAACCAGCGTGCCGACCGCGTGCAGTTTCGCGATCGTCGCTCGGACCGCGGACGTCGCGGCGGCCGCGGTGGCGGGCGCAGCGCCGGCCCACGTCCGGAGACGGCGGCCGCGGTGGCCGAGCCGTCCTTGGATCGGGCCGATTTCGCCGAGGCGTTCGAGACGGAGTCCAGCGGAGCGGAGGCCCCCGTGGCAAGCCCGCTCGCCGCAGAGCAGAGCGAGTAACATACTTTAAGGAATAGCGCTCCCGCCAGCGGAGCGATGCGGAATGAGTGGGATGAGATGCTTACACCAAAACGAGTGAAGTGGCGCAAGCAGCAGCGCGGTCGCATGAAGGGGCGGGCGCTGGTGGGCAATTCGCTGACCTTCGGCGAGTATGGCCTGCAGGCACTGGAGCCGGTATGGTTGACGGCTCGTCAAATCGAGGCCGCTCGTATCGCCATGACGCGCTACATCAAGCGTGGCGGCAAAGTCTGGATCAAGGTCTTCCCCGACAAGCCCGTGACCAAGAAGCCCGCCGAGACGCGTCAAGGCTCCGGTAAGGGCTCGCCGGAGTTCTGGGTGGCCGTCGTGCGCCCGGGCCGCATGCTCTTCGAGCTCTCCGGCGTGCCGGAGGACGTCGCAAAGGAAGCGCTGCGGCTGGCCGCGTTCAAGCTGCCGATCCGCACCAAGTTCGTCCAGCGCGAAGAGATGGGGGCCGCGGCAATTGAAGCATAAGGACGTGGTCGCGCTACGCGACCTGACGGTAGACGAGCTGCAGAAGAAGGCCCGCGAGATCAAGGAAGAGCTGTTCAACCTGCGCTTCCAGCTGCGCACCGGGCATCTCTCGAATTTCAGCACGGTGCGTGCGATCCGTCGCGATTACGCGCGGATCCTGACGGTGATCGCCGAGAAGCGGATGGCGGAGGACAAGCATGGAGCAGCCTAACGGGCAGGCGGTCGCGGAGCGCGGCCGGCGTAAGATCAAGATCGGCCGCGTTGCGTCCAACAAGATGGACAAGACGATCGTCGTCGTGACCGAGACGCGCGTCCCCCATCCCGTCTACAAGAAGATCGTTCGCAAGTCGGCCCGCTTCAAGGCGCACGACGAGAAGAACGAGTGCAACATCGGCGATCTGGTGAAGATCATGGAGTGCCGCCCCCTCTCTAAGGAGAAGCGCTGGCGCCTGGTCGAGGTCGTGGAGCGCGTAAAGTGATCGTACGTCGGTACAAACCGGGCCGCGTGGCCGGGAACCTTCTTGCAATCCGGCGCGAGTGCGCCGGAACCTTGAAAGTAGAGGGGTCCCCACGCGCGGAACGAGAGTGGAGCGCATGGGGGGCGAAGCGGAACGGAGTGAGTGGGGCATGATTCAGCAAGAAACGAGGCTCAAGGTAGCCGACAACTCGGGTGCCCGCGAGATCCTCTGCATTCACGTCGCGGGCGGCAGCCGCCACCCGTATGCTCACATTGGCGACATCATCGTCGGCACGGTGAAGAGCGCCATTCCGGGCGCCGCCGTGAAGAAGGGCCAAGTCGTCAAGGCCGTGGTCGTGCGTACGACCGCGCCGGTGCGCCGCCCCGACGGCTCGACGATCAAGTTTGACGAGAACGCGGCCGTGCTGATCAAGGGCGAGAAAGACAACCTCGATCCGCGCGGGACCCGCATCTTCGGCCCCGTCGCGCGCGAGCTGCGTGACCGCGGCTTCATGAAGATCATCTCGCTCGCGCCGGAGGTGCTCTAACATGGGCGCGCACGTGAGGCGTGGTGACATGGTGATGGTGCTCTCCGGCAAGGACAAGGGTAAGCGGGGCACCGTGAAGGCCGTCTTTCCAAAGACCGGCACGGCAACGGTCGAGGGCCTCAACATCGTCAAGCGCCACACCAAGCATCGTCCGGCGGGCGGTGCGATGTCCAGCGCCGATACCGGCGGGATTATCGAAAAAGAGGCACCCCTGCGCTTGAGCAGACTGATGTACGTCTGCGCGAAGTGCCAGGTGCCCTCACGCACCAAGGTCGAGATTCGCGCGGGGCTGCGTGAGCGCGTCTGCCGCCGTTGCGGCGAGGTCGCCGAGCGGCCTGGGAAGGGCTAATCATGCCATCGCGATTGAAAGAACGGTATCAGACCGACATTCGCAAGCAGCTCATCGATCGCTTCGGCTACGGCAACGTCATGCAGGTGCCGCGTCTGGAGAAGGTCGTGCTCAACATGAGCGTCGGCGATGCCATCGGCAATCCGAAGGCACTGGATGCGGCGGTGAGCGAGCTCTCCGCCGTCAGCGGGCAGAAGCCGGTGATCACCAAGGCCAAGAAGTCTATCGCGGCGTTCAAGCTGCGTGAAGGCATGTCGATCGGCTGCAAGGTGACCCTACGCGGCGAGCGGATGTACGCGTTTCTCGACAAACTCTTCAATATCGTGCTCCCGCGCCTGCGCGACTTCCGCGGCCTATCGCGCAAGTCGTTCGACGGCCGGGGAAACTACAACATGGGCCTACGCGAGCAGTTGGTTTTCCCGGAGATCAACTACGACAAGGTCGACAAGGCGCGTGGGATGGATATCGTCATCGTGACGACGGCCAAGAGCGATGAGGAGGCGGCCGAGTTCCTCACGGCGATGGGCCTCCCGCTGCAGAAGGAGAAGGCGTAGTGGCAAAGACGTCGAGCATCGAGAAGTCGAAGCTGGCCCCCAAGTTCCGCGTGCGGCAGCATAACCGCTGCAAGGTCTGCGGACGCCCGCGCGGCTTCCTGCGCAAGTTTGCCATGTGCCGTATCTGCTTCCGTGAGAATGCGCATCGCGGCCATATTCCCGGTGTGACGAAGGCGAGCTGGTAAGAGATGGCTGGAACGATTACGGATCCCATCGCCGATCTGCTGACGCGCATCCGCAACGCGAACCAGGCTGGCCACCAATCGGTGGACATTCCGGCTTCGCGTATGAAGAAGGCGGTCGTGCAGATCCTCAAGGATGAGGGCTACGTGCGCGAGATCGAGCTCATCGCTCAGGCGCCGCAAGACACGTTGCGAGTGCACCTGAAGTATGGCCCCAATCGCGAGAAAGTCATCACCGGCCTGCGCCGCATCAGCCGCCCTGGCCTGCGCATCTACAGCAACAAGACCGAGATTCCGCGCGTGATGGGCGGCCTGGGCTTGGTGATCATGTCGACCAGCAAGGGCATCATGTCGGGCAAGCGCGCCAAGCGCGAGGGTTTCGGCGGCGAAGTCCTGGCTTATGTCTGGTAGCAGAAGCGGAACGGGTGGGGAAGCAATAGTGGGGAGTACGTACAATGTCTCGCATCGGTAAGCTGCCGATTCCCGTCCCGGGCGGCGTGAGCGTCCAGGTCGGCGAGTCCGAGGTCAAGGTCAAGGGTCCCAAGGGCGAGCTGAGCCAATCCATTCGACCGTCGATCGCGGTACAGGTCGAAGGCGAGCGCGTGCTCGTCACGCGCCAGAACGACGAGCGCGAGGCGCGTGCCCTGCACGGCCTGACGCGCACGCTGGTCGCCAACATGATCGACGGCGTCACCAAGGGTTTCCGCAAGTCGCTGGAGATCCAGGGTGTCGGCTACCGTGCCGCCAAGGCCGGCGAAGATCTCAATCTCACGCTTGGTTTCTCGCACCCGGTCGTCTATAAGGCCCCCAAGGGCATCTCATTCACCACCGAGGGGCAGACCAAGATTCACGTCGACGGCATCGACAAGCAGCTCGTCGGCCAGGTAGCGGCCGAGATTCGCTCGATCCGCCCGCCGGAGCCCTATAAGGGCAAGGGCGTCCGTTACGAGGGCGAGTTCGTCCGCAAGAAGCTCGGCAAGGCCGGCAAGACCGGTAAGAAGTAACGGGGCCCGGACCCTAGCCGCGGGTGTCAGCCACGGCATCCATACGGCAAATCCTCGTGAGAAAGTAGCGACATGATCCTCAAAGAATCGAAGAACGACCGGCGCCTGAAACGCCATCGCCGCCTGCGCAAGAAGGTCACCGGCAGCGTGGCGCGGCCGCGCCTGGCGGTCTTTCGCAGCCTGCACCACATCTACGCGCAGATCGTCGATGACGCCACCGGCCGCACGCTGGCCGCGGCCTCCACGCGTGAGAAGGCGTTGGCGGACGGCTTGGAGTCGCTGACCAACCTCGCCGCCGCGGAGAAGATCGGCGCCGCCGTCGGCGAGCGTGCAATGGCAGCCGGCATCTCCGCGGTGGTCTTCGATGCGGGCGGTTACAAGTACCATGGGCGCGTGAAGGCGCTGGCCGACGCGGCGCGCGGCGCCGGACTCGAGTTCTAGGAGAGGTAGGACACTACGATGGCTGGTCCCAGAGATCGGGATAACTCGGGCTTCGAAGAGACCGTGGTGCGGGTCAACCGCGTTGCCAAGGTGGTCAAGGGCGGTAAGCGCTTCAGCTTCAGCGCGCTGGTGGTCGTCGGCGACCGGAAGGGGCGCGTGGGCTTCGGTCTGGGCAAAGCCGGAGAGGTTCCCGAGGCGATCCGCAAGGGCGTCGAGCAGGCCAAGAAGGTCATGATCAGTGTGCCGATGGTCGAGAAGACCATCCCGCACGAGATCAAGGTCGAGAAGGCACGCGGCCTGGTCTTGCTCAAGCCGGCCTCGCCGGGTACCGGGGTGATCGCCGGCGGCCCGATGCGCGCCGTACTCGAGCTTGCCGGTATCCACGACATCTTGACCAAGTCGCTCGGCAGCTCCAACCCGGTCAACGTCGTCGCGGCGACCTACGAGGCGCTCAAGCAGTTGCGCACGGCCGAGCAGATCGCAACGCTGCGCGGCAAGACGGTCGAGGAGTTGTTCGTCTAATGTCTCAGAAGAAAAAAGAGCGAAACCACGCGCTGAGCGGCGCCCTCGGCATCGCCGACGTGCGCCCAGCCGAGGGCTCGCGCCCCAAGCGCGTACGCATCGGTCGCGGCCACGGCTCGGGCATGGTAAAGACCGGCGGCGAGGGCGGCAAGGGGCAGACCGTTCGCTCCGGCGGCGGTAAGGGCCCGTGGTTCGAGGGCGGGCAGACGCCATGGGCGCGCCGCTTGCCGCACCGCAAGGGCTACTCGCAGAAGTCGCGCTCCACCAAGATCTTTCGCAGCGAGTACAGCGCGCTCAACATCGAGGC
>JAGWST010000130.1 GCA_028869325.1 bacterium
AACGGCGATATTGCGAGAACAAATTTTTCCGGGGATTACAGCGCCAAATGGCTCCGAGCGGAGACTAGTGAAGGCAAAACGTATGATGTGCTGGAATTGGCGGCCAATCACGACGGCACAACCTACGCTAAAGTCATCTTATGGGTTGAGCAAGAAACCCATTGGCCTTTGAAGGCGGAATTTTATGCGGTCAGCGGACGATTTTTGAAAACTTGCAGTTATGAAAATTATAAAATGCTCGCCGGAACGATGCGCCCCGGCAGCTCGTCGTTGATGAAGTTGACCACGCGCGTCAGCGCGATGCCGATCGGAATCAGCATGACGATCTCGTCGGCAAAGACGCGGTAGGTCAGGCCCGGATGCTTGCGCAGGAAGAGCAGGCCCGCGACGATCACGCCGATGAGCCCGCCGTGGAAAGCCATCCCGCCTTGCCAGACGGCGATGAAGTCGATCGGGTGGGCGAGGTAGACGTTGAGATTGTGGTTGGTGATGACGTCCGCGATGACGAAGAGTGCGCGCCCGCCGGCGATCACGCCGATCAGCGCGTAGACCATGAAGTCCTGCACGGCGTCGACCGTGAGCCCGGTGCGCGCGCGCGACTGCGGGCGGATCAGCCAGACGTAGACGCAGAGAAAGCCCACCAGGTACGAGATGCCGTACCAGTGCACGGCAAGCGGTCCGATGTGGAACGCGACGGGATCGATGTTCGGATACGTGATGTAATGGTGCATGGCTGGTGTCGGCTCTCGGCAGGGGTCCTCCGGCAGCCCGCTCGAGGAGCGACACAGGCGCGGGGGCGCCGATGTCGTACCATACGGGCGATGGCCACCCCGTTACGAACGATCCTCTCGATAGAGCTCGTCGGGCTCGTTTTCTGTGCCCGCGCGCTCGTCCTGCCCGGAGCCGAAAGGCTGCCCGGTGCGCGTTAGCGCGATCGCACGGCGGGTGATGCTGCTGCTAGCGGCCGTCGTCGTGCTGGAGGGCCTGCTCATCGGCCTCCTGCTCCGAGAGGCCGGCGGCCTTGCGGTGGTGATCGTGGTCCTCTTCTTCGCGGCGGGAGGCGCGTGGCTGGGTCCACGGGTCTCACGCGACGCGCCGGAGGCGCCCGGCGTCGTCTACACGGTGATCGGGGGTTTGGAGCTCCTGCTCGGCCTGCTGATGATCGATCCGCTGGCCGTGGCCGTTCTGCATCACCACGTCGTCGGCGCGCTGCTGGTCTTCGTGCTGCCGATCGTCATCTCGATCCTCACCGGCGCCGCCGCCTTCGCCGTGGCCGTCTCGGGCGGTAGAAAGGGCTAGCGGGGCGCACGCATGCTGTGGGTGATCCTCGCCGCGCTCCTCACCCTTGGGCTCGATCAGCTCAGCAAGTCGGCGATTCGGCGCGTGCTGCTGCCCGATCAGAGCGTGGTGGGCATCCCGCATATCTTTCTCTTCACGTACACGCAGAACCACAACGGCGCCTTCGGTCTCTTCGGCTCGCGGGCATGGCTCTTGATCGTGCTAGCGCTGGCCGTCTTGGTGCTCTTCTATGTGGCCGTACGCCGCAGCATGCGCGGTTCCACGCTCGTGCAGATCGCCTTCGGCATGATCGTGGGGGGTGCCGCGGGCAACATCGTCGATCGTCTGCACTACGGATACGTGGTCGATTTTCTGCAGTTTGCCTTCTGGCAGTCGTACCCGGTCTTCAACGTGGCGGACTCGTTGATCTTGATCGGCGTGGTGATCCTGTTCTTGTCCTCCTCCGACGGAGGCAGGAAGGTGCGGCACCCGCGGACCGTGATGGATCAGCCGGAGAGCGGTGGCCGTGCATCGTGGTCAGAGAGCAACGGCGAAGAGATCGAGTACGCCTCGAGTCCCGATGCGGAGCGCGCGCTTCGCCGCCTGCGCCAACGGCAGCCCGGCGACCGGGGCTAGTGAGGCGGTACACGAGATGCGGGTGAGCGTGGACGCGCAACTCGCCGGCGCTCGTCTGGACACGGCACTGGCGAAGCTCGCGGGCGTGCCGCGCACGCGCGCCGCAGCGGCGATCCGTGCCGGGCGCGTGCTGCGCAACGGCGAGGCGGTCAAGGGCAGCGAGTCCGTTGCCGCGGGCGACCGCATCGACTACGAGATCGAAGCGCCGCCTGCGCTGAACGCCTTGCCCGAGGCGATCCCACTGGAGATCGTCTTCGAAGACGAGCATCTGCTGGTCGTCAACAAGCCGGCGGGGATGGTGACGCACCCGGCGCACGGAGCCTATCGCGGAACGCTCGTCAACGCGCTGCTGGGTCACGTCGCCGGCCTCCCTGTTGGCCAGGGCGAGGAGGCCGCGCTGCGTCCGGGCCTGGTCCATCGGCTCGACCGCGATACCTCGGGCCTGCTGGTGGTGGCTAAGACGCCGCGCGCGCTCGAGCTGCTGGGGCGCGCCATGCAACAGCGCAGAATCTCGCGACGCTACGTCGGCATCGCGCTCGGCGTGGTCGCGCCCGCGTCCGGGACGCTCACCGGCCCCATCGGTCGCGATGCGCGCAACCGGCAGAAGATGGCGGTACGCGCGAACGGCAAGCCGGCCGTGACCCACTACCGCACGGTTGAGGCGCTGCGCGGGGCCACCGAGCTGGCCTTTGAGCTGGAGACGGGGCGCACGCACCAGATCCGCGTGCACATGGCGGCGCTGGGCTACCCGTTGCTCAACGACGCGGTCTACGGCCACCCCGACCGGCGCGTCGCCCTGCCCGGGCAGGCGCTGCACGCCGGCCGGCTCGCCTTCGCGCACCCGATCAGCGGCGTGCCGCTTGAGTTCTCTCTCCATCCGCCGGCGGCGTACGCGGCGGCGCGTGAGCTCTTCCGTGGCCCATGAGCCCCAGCAGGCCGCGGGGTCGTTCACGCTGCGTGCGCGCGACGGCGGCGCGCGCCGCGGCACGTTGCGGCTGGCGCACGGCTGCGTGGAGACGCCCGTCTTCATGCCCGTGGGCACGGCGGCGACGGTCAAGGGCCTGACGCCCGCGCAGCTCGAGGGTCTGGGGGCGCAGATCGTGCTCGCCAACACCTACCACCTCTCGATGCGCCCGGGACTCGAGCCGATCGTCGATTGCGGCGGCCTCCACCGCTTTATGGGCTGGCAGCGGCCGATCCTCACCGACTCCGGCGGCTTCCAAGTCTTCAGCCTGGAGGGGCGGCGCAAACTGGACGACGAGGGCGTCGTCTTCCATTCGCACATCGACGGCAGCCGCCACCGCTTCACGCCCGAGGGCGTCGTGGCGTTCCAAGAGGCGCTGGGCGTCGACGTGGCGATGGTGCTTGACGTCTGCGTGCGGCTGCCGGCCAAGCGTGCCGAGCTGGAGCGCGCGCTGACGCTGACCACCGCATGGGCGCGGCGCTCGCTGGAGTCGCGCCGCTGCCCCGCTGCCACGGCGCTCTTCGCTATCGTACAGGGGGGCCTTGAACGGGATCTGCGCGCGCAGAGCGCGCGCGAGCTGGCCGCGCTGGACCTTCCCGGCTACGGGATCGGCGGGCTCTCGGTCGGCGAGACGCGGGCGGAGATGTTCGAGCTGGCGCGCTACACGGCGGCCCTGCTGCCCGAGGCGAAGCCGCGTTATCTGATGGGCGTCGGCACCGTGGTGGACGTGATTCTGGCGATCGAGGGCGGGATCGACATGTTCGACTGCGTCTATCCCACGCGTTGCGGGCGCAACGCGCGCGCCATCACGCGCAGCGGCGAGCTCAACCTGCGCATGGCGCGCTTCAAGCGCGACACGGCCCCCGTCGACCAGCGTTGCGGCTGCTACGTCTGCGCGAACTTCTCGCGCGCCTACCTCTCGCATCTCTTCCGCGCCGGCGAGATGTTGGCCGCGGTGCTGCTCAGCTACCACAATCTTGCCGTGCTGCTGGATCTGACGGCCGAGGCGCGTGACGCCATCGAGCGGGGTGCGTGGGAGGCCTGGCGCGACGAGGCGCTGCGCACCTTCGGCGACGAGCAAGCGGCCGCGCTCCTGTCGCGCTGATGCCAGGCATTGACTTGCCAGCTGCCGAAGGCGTAGGCCCATGATGCTCGAGCGCGGCTCGATCGCCGATCGCTACGCGGCCTTGCGGAGAGAGATCGATGGGGCCCTGCGCTCGCTCGGGCGCCAGCCCGGAGAGGCCGAGCTGGTTGCGGTCACCAAGTTTCAGTCGCGCCAGGCCGTGCTCGAAGCCATCGCCGCGGGCGTGAGCGCCGTCGGCGAGAACTACGTTCAGGAGGCCGAGCAGAAGCTCGCCGGCCTCCCGGTACGCAAGCACTTCATCGGTCACGTTCAGACCAACAAGGCACGACGCATCGCGGAGCTCTTCGACATCGTGGAGAGCGTCGACCGCGGCGAAGCGGCGCGCGCGCTGGATCGCGCCGCCGCGGGGCTGGGGCGCCGCCTCCCCGTCCTGCTGCAGGTGAACGTCTCGCCGAGTGAGCGCTTCGGCGTCGCGCCGCAGGCGTTCGATACCCTGCTGGCCGAGGTTCGCGCATGCGGGCATCTGCGGATCGAGGGCGTCATGGCCATCGGCCCGCTCTCGGCGCAGCCCGGCGAGCTGCGCGACGCCTTCCAGAACGCACGCCGCTGCTTTGAGCGCAGCGGCGGGCGTGTGCTCTCCCTCGGCATGAGCGGCGATTGGCGCGAGGCGCTGGCCGCCGGCTCGACCGAACTGCGCCTGGGGACGGCGCTCTTCGGCCCCAGACCGCAAAAGGAGGCTCGGCTATGAGTATAATCCAGCGGCTCGGCGCGTTCTTCTCGCTGCGCGACGAGGAGGACGAGATCTTCGAAGAAGCGGAGAGGACGGGCGCCCAAGGCGGGCGCAAGGTCGTCCCGTTCCAGGGGCGCAATGGCGAGCGCTCGCGCGTCGGCGTGGCGCTCTTCGTTCCGCGGGCCTTCAACGAGGTCACCGACGTCGCCGATGCGTTGCGCGGACGCAGGCTGGTGGTGATGAATCTGCAGAGCGCGGACCGCGGGCTGTTGCAGCGCGTCGTCGATTTCATCGCCGGCGTCACCTATTCACTCGACGGCAAGATGCAGAAATTGGCGGACGGTATCTACCTGGTGGTCCCCGCGGGTGTGGACGTCGATGCCGTCAACCAGCGCTTAGAGGGCGAAGGCTTCGCCGGAGAGTTCGACGGAGCAGTATTTGGAGGCAAGCGTTGAGTCGCATCACGATCGTTGACGTCCAGCACCGGACGTTCAAGAAGGCCCTGCAGGGTTACGCGCGCGAGGACGTCGACCAGTTCCTCGACGAGATCATCGAGAACATGGAGGACGAGGCCCAAGCGCGCGCCGCGCTGGAGGCCGAGTTGCTCGACCTCAAGGAGCGGATCAGCCACTTCAAAGCGATGGAGGAGTCGCTCCAGAACACGCTCCTGTTGGCGCAGCGGACGGCCGACGAGACCAAGGCCGCAGCGCACAAAGAGGCGGAGCTGATCATCCGCCAGGCGCGCATCGAGGCCGAGAAGGAGGTCGCCTCGCTCAAGGACCAGATCGAGGCGGCCCATCGCGAACGGCAACAAGCACTGGCAGAGCGTGAAAAAGCACGCAACGAGCTGCGCGGCCTCCTGTTGACGCATCTCTCACTGCTCGACGAGCGCTCCGTCCGCAACGAGCGAACCCAGGCTCCCGCGGCCGTGGTGCCGCCTGCGCACGCGGTGGAGCAGGCGCCGAACGGCGATCCGTCGCCGCCGCGCATCCACCTCGGCCTGCTGGAGGATCCCGCCGTCGGAGCCTGAGCGCGGCGAGCGGCTCCGGCGCGTGCGTGTTCGTCCGGGCGCACGCACTGAGCATGTCCGTACAGGAGGCTCTTGCCAGCGTCGAGCGAAACCATCCCACAGCATGAAGCCGCAGTACGCTGAGCAGCGCTCCCTGCGCGACGTGCGTCGCGGAGTGGCTCTCCTCGGCGTCACCGACCACACGCTCGCGGGGCATCGTTTCTCCGTCGAAGGCGTGCGCGTCGAGGCGCTGGCGTTTCGCGACCTCGCGCTCCTGGTTCGCTCACTGCGCGCCGACGACGTCGTGCACGCCGGTGAGGCCGCATGGATGGCGCGCGAGGGGCACGTACAGCAGCGCCTCTGCGATCGCCTCGCCGCCAAAGCTGCGTTGCTTCCCGCGAAGACGGGGACCATCTTCGCCTCCTCGAGCGAGCTCGACGCGGCCGCCAAACAGAGCCATGCGCGCTGGCAACGCGCGCT
>JAGWST010000131.1 GCA_028869325.1 bacterium
ACACGGTCCAAATATCCGCTAGTGCGGTAAGTGCTCAATCGCAGGCTCTCTTGGTCGACTTTTTATGGTCGACAAACGATCCGAGCATCGCAACGGTTGACACGACCGGCCTCGTCACCGGTGTTGGTAGCGGGACGGCCACGATTACAGCGACGATCGCGGGTAACGGATTGACCCAGTTCGTTCAGGCTTCGTCACAGGTCACGGTGACCTGCCCAGGTAATTGTGGTGGCGGTGGTGGTACCGGCGGTGGAACCGGTGGAGGCGGAACGGGGGGTGGTGGAACCGGCGGTGGCGGAACTGTGGCAACTTTCGGAGGACAATCTGTCGGGCCCAAGGACCCAAACGATAAAGCGGGATCTCAGGGAGTAGGGCCCCAGCGATACATTTCAGGCCTAATTCCATTGCGGTACGCAGTGTTCTTCGGGAACGAAGCAACCGCATCGGCCGCTGCTCAAAAAGTGGTCGTCACTGACCAGATAAACACAGCCAACATCGATCTCACGACGTTGCTGGGGGCAGCGGGCATCGCCGGCATCGCCGTCGCGCTGGGTGCGCAGACGCTGATCAAGGATTGGCTGGCCGGCTTCTTCCTCTTGGCGGAGAATCAGATGGCCGTCGACGACTACGTCGCCGCCGCCGGCGTGGAGGGCTTGGTCGTTGCCGTCGGCTTGCGCACGTCGCGCTTGCGGGATGCCCGCGGCCGGATCGTGATCGTGCCCAACGGCCAGATCACGGCGCTCACCAACTACTCGCGCGGCGGCCTCGGCAGCGTGGAGATCGGCATCCCGTTGAAGGAGATCGAGGTCGCCGCGCTGGTCCGGGACGTGCGGCTCTGCGCCGTGGAGGAGGGACTTCACGACGTCTCGGTGCAGCTCGGCAAGGTCGAGAACGGCTACGGCTGGGTCGTCGTGCAGTTCCAGTACATCAGACCAACACCAGACGCGATGTCCCTCATCCGTCTCACCCTCGTCGCCGCGCTGCAGAAGCGCGGCTGGAGACTCTCACCGCCGTGAGCCTCTCTTGTGGCATCGTCGGCCTTCCGAACGTCGGAAAGTCGACCATCTTCAACGCGCTGACACGCTCCGCCGCCGCGGCCGCGGCGAACTATCCGTTTTGCACGATCGATCCCAACGTGGGCGTGGTGCCGGTGCCGGACAAGCGTCTAGAGGCGCTGACCAAGATCTTCGAGTCGCAACGTATCGTGCCGGCCACGACCGAGTTCATCGACATCGCCGGGCTCGTGCGCGGAGCCAGCAAGGGCGAAGGGCTCGGCAACGCCTTCCTCAGCCATATCCGCGCGACAGATGCCATCGCGATGGTGGTGCGCTGCTTCGACGACGGCGACGTCATTCACGTCGAGGGTGCGCCCGACCCGCAGCGCGACGTGGAGATCGTCTCGCTGGAGATGGCGTTGGCCGATCTTGCGACGCTCGAGCGGCATATTCCTAAGCTCGAGCGCTCGATACGCGCCGACGCCAAGCTGGCGCCGCGCATGGATGCCTGCAGAAGCCTGCAGCAAGCGCTCGAGCGCGGCGAGCCGGCCCGGCGCTTCTCCGCCGGGAGCCTGGAACGCGAAGTCGCCCACGAAATCGGCCTGCTGACGGTCAAACCGTTGATGTTCGTCGCGAACGTCGACGAGGCGCAGTTGGCGGCGCCGGGCCCCATGGTCGAGACGCTGCGTGCTCTCGCCGCCGCCGAGGGCAGCAAGATCGTCGTGCTCTCGGGGAAGATCGAGGCCGAGCTGGCGGGGCTTCCGGCGGAGGAGGCGCAGGCTTTTCTCGACGAGCTGGGAGCCCACGAGAGCGGCCTCGGCCGGATGGCCGTCGCGGCGTACGATCTGCTGGGGCTGACCACGTTTCTGACGGCTGGCGAGAAGGAGACGCGGGCCTGGCCGATCCGCAAAGGGACGAAGGCCCCGCAGGCGGCCGGAGTCATCCACTCCGATATCGAGCGGGGCTTCATTCGCGCCGAGATCGCCTCGTACGAGGATCTGGTGAGGCTGGGCAGCTTGGAGGCGGTTCGCTCGGCCGGCCTCTTGCGCTCTGAAGGAAAGGATTACGTGATGCAAGAGGGAGACGTGGTGACGTTCCGCTTCAATGTCTAGCGGCGCGAAAGATGCTCCGATTTCATAAAACAGGGGCCGACGCCGAGGCGCGCGAACGGCCTTCCGTTTCGATCTCACGAGGGAGGTTCGTGCGAACCAATCATGAGCACAGCCGTGCGTGAAGTCTCCGTTTTCGGAGACGCCATCCAGTATTTCAACGAAGCTGCCGCCAATCTGGAGATCGACGAAGGGATGCGCCGAATTCTGACGCACCCCTCGCGTCAGGTCATCATCTCGATTCCGTTCCAGCGCGATAACGGCGAGATCGAGGTCTATACGGGCTACCGCGTCCAGTATAACTTCACGCGTGGCCCGGCCAAAGGCGGCATCCGCTACCATCCCGGCGTGACGCTGGACGAGGTGACCGCTCTGGCCTTCTGGATGACCTGGAAGTGCGCCGCGGTCGATATCCCGTTCGGCGGCGGCAAGGGTGGCGTCACCTGCGATCCCAATGTTCTCTCGCTGGGCGAGCTCGAGCGCATCACGCGCCGCTACGCTGCGGAGCTGACCGAGATCTTGGGACCGGACAAGGACGTTCCCGCCCCCGACGTCGGTACCAACCCGCAGACGATGGCGTGGATCATGGACACCTACTCGATGCACATGCGCATGTCGGTTCCCGGGGTGGTGACCGGGAAGCCACTGGAGATCGGAGGATCGCGCGGGCGCGTCGAGGCCACCGGGCGCGGCGTGATGATCGTAGCGGCGGCGGAGCTGGCCACGCAGAGTCGCGAGATCAAAGGGCAGCGCGTGGTGGTGCAGGGCTTCGGCAACGTCGGCTCCACTGCGGCGATGCTGCTCCAGGAGCAGGGCGCCACGGTGGTCGGCATCTCCGATGTCACGGGCGGTTACTACAACGAGAAGGGCATCGACGTCAAGTCGGCTATCGCCTATGCGCAGGAGCACCACTCGCTCGACGGCTTCCGCGGCGGCGAGCGCATCTCCAACGCACAGACGCTGGAGCTTCCCTGCGACATCCTGGTGCCGGCGGCGCTGGAGAAGCAGATCACCGGCGAGAATGCGGCGCGCATCCAGGCACGCCTCATCGTGGAGGGCGCGAACGGCCCCACCACGCCGGAGGCCGACCACGTGCTCCAGTCACGCGGCATCACCGTGGTTCCCGACATCCTGGCCAATGCGGGCGGCGTGACCGTCTCGTACTTCGAGTGGGTTCAAGACCGCATGGGCTACTTCTGGAAGGAGTCCGAGGTCAACGAGCGCTTGAAGGACACCATGGAGTCCAACTACGCGGCCATCCACAAGATGTCGAAGCTGCGCAACGTGCCGCTGCGCACGGCCGCCTACATGACCGCGATCGACCGCGTGGTGAAGTCGTTGAAGATCCGCGGCATCTATGCCTGAGCGAGGCTCTGCTCGAGAGCGCGGCGCTTAGCGGTAGGTGACGCCGTTGAGGATCACGTAGCCCGGCGGCCAGCGGGAGCCGACGGTGTCGTGATGGGTCCAATCTACGCCTTGACGTCCGTCGGAGTCGTGGAAGTAGCGCCCCCGAACCTGTGCCTGGTCGCCGAGGTGCACGGGAAACTCGCCCATCACGTCGACGTTCGCGATCACTTCGATCTCGTCACCGGGGGCCACGCGTACGTAGAAGTACTTGTGCCGGCCGCTGCGCGTCACGCGCTCGCGCCGCACGGCCGAAACCGGACCGCAGAACGTGACCTCGAGGTCGGTACGCCGTGCCGACTGCGCTCGCAGCAGAGCCGCATTGTCGCACGCAGCGGTCCCCGTGGCTCTCGCCTGCGCGGTATCGGTCGAGCCGCCTTTGCCGCTGCAGCCGGCGAGCGCGATGGAGAGGAGCGCAAACGCGATCAGCGCTGACGTCGGCGGGTGCCGCCAGGGCGCCAGGGGCATCGCGGTTACGCGAAGGCCTCCTCGGCGTGATACGAGGAGCGCACCAGTGGACCGGAGACGACTTGGCGGAACCCCTTCGAGAGGCCCAGGCGCTTGAGGCGCTG
>JAGWST010000132.1 GCA_028869325.1 bacterium
CGCCGGCGGTGCGCTGGTGAAGATCAACGAAGAGGTCTACCGGCGCTCGCAGATCCAGCAGATTCGCGCGAAGCTGGAGGAGCATCTGCGCGGGCGCGCGGAGATGACCATGGCGGAGTTCCGCGACATCGTCGGCACGTCGCGCAAGTACAGTGTCCCACTGTTGGAGTGGTTCGACCTCAGTGGCGTGACGGTTCGCTCGGGTGATATGAGGAGACTACGTGCTCATCCGTCGAGCTCGCGAACATCGGAGCCCTCGACGTAGGCGTAGACTTCCATATCGATGTTGAGACCCTCGCGGCGCCAGATCTCGAGCGGCATCTCGGCAGCGATGGCGACCCCACCCTCCAGCTGCAGGCGCATCGTCCCTCCGGACTGCGAGGCGTCGGCGATGCGCAGGCGCCAGGAGTATGTACCGCTCCGCGGCTCGTGCGCGATGCGCACGCGCCATGGGTCGAAGGCGATCCGGCGCGGAGCACGGCCCTCCTGCGCGGGGAGCTCCACGAGATTGCTGCCGATGAAGGTGGCCACGAAGTGCGCCGCGGGGTATGCGGCCAATGCCTGCGGCGTATCGGCCTGGACGATCCGGCCGGCGTCCATGATGGCGATACGATCCCCCAGGAAGCATGCGTCCTCGACGTCGTGGCTCACGACCAGCGTGGGAATGGTCAGCGAGCGCAGGATACGGCGCAGCTCGGCGCGCACGTGCGCGCGGCTGGAGATGTCGAGGGCGGAGAGCGGCTCGTCCAACAATAGCGCTCGCGGCTCCGTCACCAGCGCGCGCGCCAGCGCGACGCGCTGACGCTCGCCGCCCGAGAGCGTCGTCGTGCGCGCCCCGCGCAGGTGGGCGATGCGCAGGCGCTCGAGCATCGCGGTGACGCGCCTCGCGCGCTCCGCTGCGGGAAACGAGAAGAGCCCATAGGCGACGTTGTCGGCCACGTTGAGGTGCGGAAAGAGCGCATAGCTCTGGAAGAGATAACCGATGCCGCGTCGCTCCGGCGGCAGCGAGAGGCCCGTGGCGCCGTCGTAGAGCGTCTCTCCGTCCAGGCGGATCGCGCCGCCGTCCAGATCGATCAGACCCGCCAGCCCGTTGAGCGTGGTCGTCTTGCCGCAGCCTGAACGTCCGGCCAGGACCACCACCTCGTTGCCGACGTCCAGCGCGGCGTCGATGGTGAAGTCGGGGAGTCGCTTGCGGAGGCGAAAGGAGAGCAGCGCGCCCATCAGGGGTCGATGGCCAAGCGCGGCTCACCCTGGGGGTAGCCGCGCACGGCGATGCGGCGCTCGCCGTTGAGCAACCGCCAGAGGGGCTCGCCGACGAGGTCGATGCGCCAATCGGAGAGATCGAGCACCCGCGTGAACTCGCCCAGTGTGCGCGGCAGGTCGCGCGCGACGCGCTCCAGCGCCGCGCGCGGCACCAGCAGCGAGGCCGGCAGCCGGTGCTCCGCGGCGATCGATGCCGTCACCACGCCCATCAGCGTCACCAGGGTCTCGCGCGAGGCGTCGAGGCCGCGTTGATGCTTGGGTGGAAGCGATGCCTCCGGCCAGGCCTCCCCAGCCGCCACCGCCTCCAGCATCCGCGGCCCCAGCGCCCTCTTCGTCTGCTCGTTGACGCGGCGCAGGGCGTTGAGGTCATCCACGCTCTTGGGGTGCAGCGCGGCGACCGCAACCAGCACGTCGTCCGAGGCAACGTAGCGCAGTGGGATGTCGCGCTCGCGCGCCACGCGCTCGCGCAGCTGGGCAAGCTCCGAGAGGATCGCCAGCTCGCGGCGGTTCAGGCGCTGGTTCCCCGAGACTTTGAGGTAGAGGCGGGCGCCCTCCACGCGATAGCGTGCGGGGTCGGTGAGCGGACCGCACTCCGCGTCGGCCCAGGACAATCTGCCCTGCTGGATGAGCAACTCGCGCACGCGATCGTGCAATGGGAGCAGGTGCACCACGTCGTCGACCAGGTACTCGACCTGTGCCGGTGAGAGCGGGCGTGCGCTCCAATCGCTCACCGTATGCGACTTACGCAGACGCACGTGCAGCAGCTCACGCACCAGATCGGCCAGTGAGATCGAGGCGCCGAAGCCGCAGAACGCCGCTGCGATCTGCGTGTCGAAGACGCGCGCGGGCAGCTCGTCGAAGCGCTCGTGGAAGATGCGCAGATCGCTCGAGAGGGCATGGCCGATGAGCAGGACGTTGCGCAGCGCGTGTGCCAGCGGCCTCAGATCGGGGACGGCCAGCGGATCGACCAGCGCGACCCCGTCGTCGAAGGCGAGCTGGAGCAGCATCAGGCGCGGCACATATGAGTTCTCGCCGTGGAACTCCGTATCCAGGGCAACGCGCTCCGCGCGTTTCGCACGCTCGCAGAGTGCGGTCAAGGCGGAGTGGTCCGCAACGGTGGTCACTTCCATATGAGGCTGGCTTCGCCGCGTTTGGGCAGGCGTCCGCTGCCCGCAGCGTCGAAAGCAATGCGGGCATGAAGAACGAGGGGAGAATCGGTCGCTTCGTCGTGGCGGGGCAGCCGACCGACGAGGAGATCCGGGCGCTCGGCGAGCGCGGCTTCGGCATGGTCGTGAACGTCCGGCTCGATACGGAGCTGGAGGAGCCCGAGGAGCCCAAGGTCCGTGCCGCGGGCTTGGCGTACGCGTCGGTGCCGTACACGCACCAGACGCTGACGCGCGAGCACGTTCAGCGCGTGCGCGAGGCGGCCGAGGCCGCCGTGGGGAGCGAGGTCTTGCTCCACTGAGCGGGCGGGACGCGGGCCGCGGTCGCGGCCGCCATCATCGAGGCCGAGCGTGACGGCAGCGGAGCGCGCGGCGCGATCGCGCGCTTGCGCGAGGCCGACTACGACGTGGGCGGTACGCCGTACGAGCGTTTCATCGAGCGCTACTTCGTAACCTAGAGGACGCCTAACCCTTCCCGTGCAGGGCGTCGCCGCCGCTGGACCGTAATTCGGCGCGATGCGTTCTGCGCAACGCCCGCTCGGGTTGATCCTCGCGCTTATCGCGTTGGCGCTGCATCTGGCCACGAGCTGGCGCTACGGATACTTCCGCGACGAGCTCTACTTCATCGCTTGCGCACACCACTTGGCGTGGGGATACGTCGATCAGCCGCCGCTCGTCGCCGTTGCCGCCTATCTCTCCGCGCCGTTTGGCTTCGCACTGCCGGCGCTGCGTCTGCTGCCGGCCGTGGGCGCGGCGGCGACCGTGTGGCTGGCCTGCCGGATCGCGCGCGAGCTGGGCGGCGGCGTGAGCGCGGAGCTGCTCTCCGGCCTTACGGTGATGCTGCTGCCGGCGTATCTGCTGCTGGGCAATACGCTGACCACCACGTCGTTGGAGCCGCTCTCTTGGACGCTGGTCATCTACCTGACGATGCGAATCATCCGCACCGGCGAGATGCGGCTGTGGCCCGCCGCCGGCGCGGCCGTGGCCTTCGGCCTCTACGGCAAGTACTCGATGGCGCTGCTAGTGGCGGCGTTGCTGATCGGCCTGCTGCTCACCAGGCAGCGGCGTGTGCTGTTCACGTGGTGGCTGCCGCTCTCGGTGGCGCTCACCCTGGCGCTGGTGCTGCCGAACTTGCTCTGGCAGCTGCGGCACGACTGGCCGATGCTGACGGTGCTGCACGGCGACGTGCTCAACCGCCACGCCTTCAACAACGGCCTGGAGCTGGAGTACAAGGGCCTGCTGCGCAACGCGGCGGCGTTCGCGGTGCTGCAGACCGTCTTCACCCATCCTGTCTTCACGGCGGTGTGGGTGAGTGGGCTCTGCGCCACGCTCTTCGGCCGGTCGCTGGCGCGCTACCGCGCGGTTGCCGTGGCGTGGCTGGTGCTCTTTGCGCTGGCCGTCGCGCTGGAGGCGAAGGGCTACTACGTGATCGGCATCTATGCCGCGCTGCTGGCGATGGGTGCCGTGGCCATCGAGCGGGCCTGGCGCGCGCGTCCGCTGCTGTTGCGGGCGGCGCCGGTGGCGGCCGCACTTGTCGCGCTGCCGGCGCTGCCGCTATCGCTGCCCGTTCTGCCGGTGGATACGCTGATCGCCTACTCGGCGGCGCTGCACCTCACGGGCACGGGCGGCACGCCGCCGCGTCTGATTCAGCCGCTCTTTGCCGAGGAGTTCGGTTGGGATGAGCTGGCGCGCCACGTCGCGCAGGTCTACGATGCGCTGCCGCCGGAGGTTCGCGCGCGGACCGCGCTCTTTGCTGACACCTACGGAGATGCCGGCGCGCTCGCGTTCTATGGGCCGAAGTACGGTCTGCCGCCGGTGATCAGCGGGCAGAACAACTACTGGCTGTGGGGGACGCGCGGCTACGACGGCGAGAGCGTGATCGCCGTCGGCGCGATGCAGACGGATATCCTCAAGGCATCGTTCCGGGAGGTGCGGCTGATCGCGACCTACGGCAATCCCTACAAGTGGGTGGTGGAGGGGCCGGCGCCCATCTATCTCTGCAGCCACCCGCGTGCGCCGCTCTCCGCGCTCTGGCCGCGCTTCAAGTGGTACGGCGCGTAGAGGGGTTGCAACTTGTCCGCGCAGCGGCGCCCACGATAGCTGGGGTTGGAGCTTGCTTACGCGAGGTGGACGGCATCGGCCGGGCATACCGGATCTCGGAGAAGCTCCAAGAATTTCTTGACCATCTCAACTAGCGCCCTGTAGGGCAATCTTTTGAGGGCCGCGGACGCTGGCGGGGCGATAACAGCGACCGGCGCGCGCGTGCTGCGGCACTTCCGCCGAGACTCCCGGGTAAGAGGGCAGCATGAAGCAGTTCGACCTCATTGTCATCGGCACGGGTAGTGCAGGCGTCACGACGGCATTCGCTTGCCGGGAGGCCGGCTGGAGCGTCGCGCTCATCGATTCGCGCCCCTTCGGCGGGACGTGCGCCCTTCGGGGCTGTGATCCGAAGAAGGTGCTGGTGGGCCTTGCGGAGCTGGCCGACTGGAGCCGGCGAATGCACCGCAAAGGCATCACCAACGAGATTCATGTCGACTGGCCGGCGTTGATGCGCTTCAAGCGATCGTTCACCGAGCCCGTGCCGGCCAAACGTGAACGATCGTTTGCCGAGGCCGGCATCGCAGCGTTCCACGGCCGCGCGCGGTTCACGGATCGCACGACCGTGCAAGTCGGCGCGGAGAGTCTCGCCGCGCGCTTCGTGGTCATCGCCAATGGCGCCAAGCCGATGGATCTTGGAATTCCCGGCCAGGAATACCTTACGACGAGCGAAGGCTTTCTCGACCTCGATACCCTTCCCGACCGCATCGTCTTCGTGGGCGGAGGCTACATCTCGTTCGAGTTCGCCCACGTCGCCGCACGCATCGGCGCGCACGTTCAGATCCTCCACCGCGGGCAGCGCCCACTGGGGGGCTTCGATCCCGATCTCGTCGAGCAGTTGACAAGGGCAAGCCGAGACCTTGGAATCGATATTCACCTCAACACGGAAGTCCTCGCCATCGAGAAGCAGAACGGACAGCTCGTCATTCGCGCAAAGCAATCCGATACCGAAGAGCGCTTCGCGGCCGATCTCGTCGTGCACGGTGCGGGTCGCGTCTCGGAGATCGACGACCTGCGTCTCGACGTCGCGTGCGTCGCACGCACCAAGCGAGGGGTCGCGGTCAATGAGTATCTCCAGAGCACGACCAACTCATCGGTCTATGCGGCCGGTGACGCGGCCGCCGGCCCCGGCCTCCCGTTGACACCAGTGGCCGCTACGGAGGGAGAGATTGTCGCCGAGAATCTGCTCCATGGCAATCGTCGAACAGCCAATTTCAATGGGCTGGCGAGCATCGTCTACACAGTACCGGCACTCGCCGCCGTCGGGCTGGGCGAGGCCGGGGCACGGGAGCGCGGCCTGCGATTTCACGTCCGCGCAGGCGACACGTCGACGTGGTATTCTCCGCGACGTCTGGGGGTCGAGCACTCCGGCTACAAGGTGCTGATCGACGAACGGGAAGGCCTCATACTCGGCGCCCACATTCTCGGTCCGCATGCCGAGGAGCTGGCCAACCTCTTCTCCCTGGCGATCCACCGTGGCATTCCCGCGAAGGACCTCGGAAATGCGCCGTACGCCTATCCGACCGGGGCATCAGACATCGAATACATGGTGTAAGCGGAGCGTGCGCGGCGTCCTGAACGATGTAAGAAAGCTTACTGCGGGCCTGTGCTACGATGTGGCGTACTCGAAAGGATCATTCTCGATGCATAACCGAACGCTCTCTCGCCCCGTCTTCCTTGCGGGAGTATTGACATCGCCGCTCGTCGCGGTCGCGCGTCCGGCGTCCGCGCAGACGAAGAATATGCTTTCGTTCGTCCTCCACGCGGCGTTCTTCTCATTGGAGACAAAGCAGCCCACGCTCGTCGATCCCCAGGTGTTCGTCAAGCAGGACGGCGCGCCGGGCGGGGTCGGCCCTCAGAACATCACCCACGCGAGCGGCTTGCGCCCAGTGCAGCTCATGGATCCGCCGGAGAGCGCTCTCTACGCGGCCAACGGGACTCCTCTCGGCGTTACGCTTCAGACCTGGACGGCGGCACAGGGCTTGGTCGACCTCACGGCCGAGGGCAGTGACGACACGCATGTCGCCGCGCGATTCGTCCGTCTCATTCCCAACGGCCGCTACAGCCTTTTCGAGGCTCACTTTGCACCCGAGGGCAACACCTTCACGCCGCTCGACGGTATGGGAAGGAGCAACTCGTTCACCGCGGCAGCCGACGGCGGGGCCGCGATCGCTCTCACCGCGCCGGGCACGATGACGCACGCCGACGCCGTTCTCCTCGTCTATCACAGCGACGGCAAAGATCACGGCGCCCAGCGAGGGACGGTCGGCGTGACCGCACACCACCAGCTCATCGCGCGCCCCTAGCCGGCGCGCAACGCTGTGCCGCTTACACGTCAGGGCGCCAGATAGGCATGAACATTCAAGATGCGTGAGCTTCCCGTACACGACTACACGATTCTCAAGAGCGTGCGTGCGGTATGCCCGAAGTGCTTCGCGGGTAACGACGCGTTCGACCCTGAGTATCCGACGGACATCTGTGACGGTCACCTAGTCGAACGTGCCGGTCGCATATATCTGCGGCGTTTCTGTCGCCGGGGTCACGGAGACGTCTGGTCCCTCTACGAAGAGTCGGCCGATCTCTGGCGCTATCTGCAGCAGTGGCGCGTCCCGACCAAGGTCGTCAATCCCGACACCTCGGAGATCTTTCCCGTGCCGATGGGGTACGAACATGGCCTCGGTCCGGCGCATCTGCAACACTCCTGTATCTATCTGCTGGACATCACCTCCCAATGCAACCTTTCGTGCCCGGCATGTTTCGCGCAATCGAGTCCTGAGGCTTCGCTCTACCTCCCATTCGATCAGATCGTGCGAGCCGTGGAGACCGCCATCGAGCGCGAGAACGGGCGCTTGGACATCGTCATGCTGAGCGGTGGCGAACCGACGGTTCATCCGCAACTACGGGAGATCGTCGAGCGGCTCGCGACCTTGCCGGTCACACGGGTGGTCATCAATACCAACGGCATCCGCCTGGCGGCCGACGATGGGTTCCTCGAATTCGTGGCATCGCATCGAGATCGCGTCGAAATCTACCTGCAGTACGACGGACAGCGCGCCAGCACGCACGAGTATCTCCGCGGGAGCGACTTGCGCCAGACGAAGAGCCGTGTGGTCGAACGCCTCTCGACTGCGAGGATCTTCACGACGCTGGCGATGACCGTCGCCAAGCACAACGCCGATCAGATCGGCGAGGTCCTCGACACGGCATTCGCGACGCCATACATCGGCGGCGTCATGTTTCAGCCGATCTTCGGGTCGGGACGCGCACCAAACATCGATCCAATGGATCGTGTCACGACGACCGGCGTGCTTGCGCGCATCGAAGCGCAATCCCGCAACGGCGTCCGCGCGCGCGATTTGATCGCACTACCCTGCAGCCATCCCGATTGCTGCTCCATTGGCTACTTCATCAGAGATCGCCGAGGCAGCTTTCGGTCACTGGCCTCCGTGCTCGGCGAGCAGGTGCTCCAGCAGAACTTGAGCCTCGTCGGAAACACCATCGTGTTTGGCGAAGCTGTGGACGTCGTGAAAGACGCTTTGACCAAAGTGATGTCCGAAACGATGACGATGTCGCGCCCGGAGCTCATCGGCCACCTACGCGCGCTCTGCTCACAGTGCGATCTCGGCCTGACCGAGTTATTCCGCGCGGCGTTCGCCGGCGGAACCGGATCGTTGCCAAGGTTCACGGCAGAGCGCGTCAAGCGAGTCACAATTAAGCATTTCATGGACGCGGACATGCTGATCGCCGAGCGGCTCGAGCAATGTTGCGTGCACGTCGCCGGGGCAGGAAACGATCCCGTGCGCATGCCGTTCTGCGCAGCCCGGCTCTTTCCGAAGGTTCGCGCACGGGCAATGGAAGGCATGATGGCCCGCACCGCCGTACGCGCGCACGTTCAGGATCGCGCCGCGGCATCGGCGATCACGACTTCGGAGCAGAGCCCGTAGGCGCAAAGTCGTTCGCGGTGCAAGACTCGCCAGTCGCGGGGATCGAGGTACTCGCCGATCGCAAGCGGCCGGCAGCCGCCAAGGAGTGCCGGATTCATGGCATGCAGACGTTTCAAGAGAGTAGAAATCGCCCGCGGCAGGCCGGCTTCACCTTCGGCGAGGCCACCGATGCAGAGCCGTCCGCCCGGCGCTAGGAGACGGTATGCGGTGCTGAGAAAGGCAGCGATGGCGTCCTCAGAGAGCAGATCGACGACGAAGAGGCTTATGATGC
>JAGWST010000133.1 GCA_028869325.1 bacterium
CCCTGCAGACGCTGAACGTGCTGGGCGAGGCGGCCTCCGCAACCTGAAGCCGAGGAGTCCGACAGACTCCTAGGCGAGTGTTTTTCGAGCGGAGAAACGGGCCGCCACGAGAGGGCAGAGAACAGGTAGCGGCCGGACGATTGCCGGCATCGCGCGATTTTGGAGGTACGTCATGAGGCAGAGGCGTCTTGGGTTTGCCGTTGCCGGCCTGCTCGCCGCCACGCTAGCGCTATTCGTCCCGCGCCCCGGTGCCGGCCAGAGCGCCGCCGGCGAGAGCGCAAGCGATCCGCTGGTCATCGCGTTCAACGGCGGAGCCACGACCCTCGATCCGATCGAGCGCAGCGAGAACACCACCTACTCCTGGCAGCGCCACATCTTCGACACGCTGACCCTGCAAGGTCGCGACGGGCGTCCCGAGCCGCGCATCGTGACGGCATGGAAGAGCCTGGGCCCCGAGCGCTGGCAGTTGACGCTCCGGCATGGCGTGCGCTTCCAGAACGGCGATGCGATGACGGCCGCCGACGTCGCCGAGTCGATCATGGACGCGAAGACCAATCCCAAATCGCAGGTGGCCAACTACGTTGCCGGCGTGCAATCGGCCGCGGCGGCCGGCAGCGACACGGTCGACGTCACGACCAAGGCTCCCAGTCCGCTGCTGCCCGTGCAGCTCACGCAGATCCCGCTCATGCCGGAGGCTTACATCAAGAGGGTCGGGCGAGCGGCGTTCGATCAGCATCCAATCGGCACGGGTCCCTACGAGTTCGTCGACTGGCTGGCGCAGGACCATCTGAATCTCAAGGCCTGGAGCGGCTTCTGGGGCCCCAAGCCGGAGTTCTCATACGTCAAGCTGGAGAGTGTCCCGAACGGCGCGACGCGCGTCGCCGCGCTGCTCTCCGGTCAGGTGCAGGTGGCCGAGAAGGTGGATCCGCAGGACTTCGCACGCGTGAAGAGCAGCGGCAAAGCCTACGTCACCATGACCGGCGGCGTGCGCGTGATCTACTTGGCGATGGACTACTGGCGTAAGAGCGGCTCCGCGGGGATGGCGGCCGGCTCGCCCAATCCCTTCATGGACCCGCGCGTGCGCCAGGCCGTCTATCAAGCGCTCGACATCGAGGCGCTCAAGAACAAGATCTTCGACGGCGCGGCCACCGTGGCGACGCAGTTCATGGCACCCTCTATCGAAGCGTACGATCCCGGCGTGAAGCGGTTGCCGTACGACCCCGCGGCGGCGAAGAGGCTGTTGGCGGAGGCAGGTTACCCCAAGGGCTTCAGCGTGCGTCTGGACGCGCCGAACGATCGCTATCTGGACGACGCGCTGGTGGCGCAGGCGCTGGGTGCGATGCTGCAGCAGATCGGCATCGACGTCTCCGTGAACGCCGGGCCGAAGGCCGTCTTCTTCCCGTCCATCAACAAAGGAAACTTCTCCGTCTACATGGCGGGATGGGGGACGACCGATCCCGTCAGCGCCTACTTCACGCTCTACCACTGCCGCGACAAGGCGGCGGGCTACGGAACGGTCAATCGCGAGCACTACTGCGATCCCAAGGTCGATGCCGTGATGGCGAAGGCCGCGCAGGCGTTCGAGACGTCCAAGCGCGTGGAGCTGGAGCGGCAGGCCTACCGCCTGGCCAATCGTAAGGATTTCGCCTACATCCCCCTTTACTACGAGGACGTGATCGCCGGCGTGAGCGACCAGATTGCCTGGACGTCGCGCCCCGACGAGCTGATCTTCGCTTGGCAGATGAAACGCAAGTAACGGCCGGCGTTTTTGCGTCGTGATCGGTTACGTCATCCGCAGGACCATTCAAGCGGTCGCCGTGGTCTGGATCGTCGCGACGCTGGTCTTCGCGATGATCCACCTGGCGGGCGATCCCGTCGCCGTCTTGGCACCAGAACAGATGAGCCAACAGGCGCGTCAAGAGCTGCGCCGGGAGCTGGGGCTGGACCGGCCGCTCTACGTGCAGTACGCGCGTTACTTGGACGGCGTGGCGCACGGCGATCTAGGGATCTCGTACTACACCGATCAACCCGCGATGCGCTTAGTGGTGGGCCGCCTGCACGTGACGGCGGAGCTGGTGCTCTGCTCGATGGCGATCGCGCTGCTCTTTGGCTTGCCCTTCGGCGTGCTCTCCGCCGTCTATCCGGGGGGCGCGATCGACCGTGCGCTGCGCGTCGTCTCGGCCTTGGGCTCCTCCGTGCCGACGTTTTTCCTGGGGATCGTGCTGATCTTGCTCTTCAGCGTGGAGGTATCGTTGCTGCCGTCGTCGGGGCTGGGCAGCTGGCGCAACTTCGTGCTCCCCGCATTCACGCTGGCGTTCTACCGCATCGCCCTCTTCACACGCCTCATCCGGACGACGCTGCTGGACGAGCTCTCCAACGACTACGTGCGGACGGCGCGCGCGAAGGGCCTGGCGGAGACCACCGTGGTCATGCGACACGCGCTGCGCAACGCGCTGCTGCCCTTTGTCACCGTATTCGGCCTGCAGTTCGGCCAACTGCTGGGCGGCGCCGTGATCACGGAGACCATCTTCGCGCTGCCGGGCATGAACCGTCTGGCGTTGGACGCGATGCTGCGCTTGGACTATCCCATCATCCTCTCGTACGTCATCGTCGTCGCCGCGATCTTCAGCTTCATCAACCTGGTGGTCGATCTGGTCTACGGGCTGGTCGACCCGCGGGTGAGATATGAAGCGTAGATTCCTGCGGCCGCCGCTGGTGCCGGCGCTTGCGCTGCTGGTGCTGCTGCTGGCCGCGCTCCTGGCGCGCTGGGTCGCACCGCACGACCCGCAGCAGCAGAGCCTGCTGGCCCGCTTGACGCCGCCCGTGTGGCTCGGCGGCGGCACGTGGCGCTATCCGCTGGGAACGGACTCCTTGGGGCGCGACGTGCTCTCCAACGTGATCTACGGATTGCGCACCAGCTTTCTGGCCGGCTTTCTCTCCGTGGCGATCAGCGTCGCCGTGGGCGCCACGACCGGGCTCTTTGCCGGCTATCGCTCCGGCAGCTGGTTCGAGACGATTGCGCTGCGCGCCGCCGACGTGCAGCTCTCTCTTCCGGCGGTGCTGATCGCGCTGGCCGTCTTGGCCGTCTTTGGGCGGGGCCTCGAGAAGGTGATCGTGGTCATCGGCCTGGTCGGCTGGGCGCA
>JAGWST010000134.1 GCA_028869325.1 bacterium
GAAGACGATGTTCGTGACCTTGCGCCCTTGGAGCGCCAAGGTGCGCGCGAAGTAGCGCGCTTGGTCGAAAATCTCGCTGGAGCTCAAGTGACGCGAGAAGCCGGCCTGCCCGGTGGCGCAGAATGCACAGGCGAAGGCACATCCGGCTTGACTGGAGATGCAAACCGTGTTGCGCTCGCCGCGGTGCTCCATCAGCACCGCCTCCACCTCCTGGCCGTCGTGCAGGGCGAAGAGGCCCTTCGTGGTCTGCCCGTCGCCGGATCGCCGCACCACGGTCGGCGTGACGGTATCGAAGGGGAGCGCGAGTCTCTCCAGCTCGCCGCGTAGCGCCTGCGGCAGCACGTTGACCGTTCCCAGGGCGTCCACGAGCTCTCGCGCCGCGGCCCGGTAGATCTGCTGCAGGCGGTAGCGCTTCGCCCCCAGTGCCGCCGCCAGGGCCTCGCCGTCGGCGTAGCCCAGCGCCCGCGCGCGATCGTTCCACCAGATTCCCAGAGGGTCGCGTCCCATAGCCGTCCTATGGTACGCGAAATCGCCGGGAGCGTCCAGCGCGCGACGGCTCCTAGAAGAGCGAGGGCTGCTCGGGCTGCCCGGCGGCGGAGGCGCCGGATTCCGCAGAGGCCGCTGGGCTCGCCGCCTCCTCCAGCGCGTCCAGACGCGCCTTGACGGCCCGCAGATCCTCCCACACCTGCAGCTTGACCTCGCGCTCGCTGCCCCCGGTCTGCCGCAACACGTATGCCGGATGGAAGGTGACCATCAACGGAATACCGTGCGGCCCCTCGTACCAGCGGCCACGCATCTTGGTGATCTGGAAGGCGGGACCGAGGAACGATTTGGCCGCCGGGGCACCGAGGGCAAGGATCACGCGCGGCCGGATCAGCGCGATCTGCTCGTCGAGATAGGGGCGGCAGTTCGCCAGCTCCTCGGGTATCGGCGCGCGGTTGCGGATCTTGGTGCCTTCGCGATAGCACGCGCGGCACTTGACCGTATTGCAGATGTAGACTTCGTCGCGCTCTAGCCCAATGGCGCCGAGCATCTTGGTGAGCAGCTCCCCGGCGCGTCCGACGAACGGGTGGCCGGTCTGATCCTCGGTCTCACCCGGTCCCTCGCCGACGCACATCAGCCGCGCACAGGGGTCGCCCTCGCCAAAGACGCTCTTGTTGCGCAGCGACCCGATCTCGCACTTGCGGCAGGCCTCGACGGTGTGCGCCAGCTGCGCCAGCATCCGCTCGCGGCCGGCCCGCTCTTGGAGCGTCGGTTCGTCGCTCATCTCGCCTCGTCGCTCATCTCGGCTCCGGCTCCAGGACGACGGCCTCGCCGACCGCCATCAGACGGGTCACGCCGGCTTCGTCGACAACGTGAAAGCGCACGCCGATGACGCCATTCGCCCCCATCTGCTCGGCGCGTTCGAGAAGGCGTGCCAGTGACTCCTCGCGCGCGCGCTCGGCCTCGGTGACGAACTCGTAGGGGGCGATGCCCAGGAAGCTGCCGATGCTGCGAACGGCGTCGCGCAAGACGTTGTGGGCGCGCGTCGCTTCGCCGAACGCCGTCCCGCAGCGGCGGAGAATGCGGAAGCCGGCCACCTCGTGCGTCGTCGTGACGCACTCCGGCCTCAGCATCCGCGTCCCGCCATCAGCGGCCGAGCGCGCGCCGCACCACCAGCGCCGCGCCGGCCAGCGGGGCGGCGTAGAGTGCGTAGCGCCCGATCAATGCCGCACAGAGGGCGAAGTACCAGAGCCGCCCGTGATGCTTGAGCCAGTAGCGGCGGCGGCCGGCGCGCTTATAGCGCTCCACCACCGCGCGTGAGGAGGCGGAGCCCATCCCCTCGTGCACGGCGAGGCTCGCGGGAACGAACCAGGTCTCGATGCCCATGCCGGCGGCGCGCTTGCAGAGATCCACCTCCTCCTGGTAGAGAAAGAAACGCTCGTCGAAGCCGCCCAGCCGCTCGACCGTGCTGCGGCGCAGCGCCATCGCCGCGCCGATGACGATATCCACCCGGCGCTCGTCATCGTAGCTCCAGCGCCGGAGGTTGTAACCGTTGGCGTACTTGCGAAACGGGGCCAGCTCACCCCAAGCGCTGGAGCGCAAGAAGGCTCCAAGCCAGGTGTCGAACTCGCCGACCGACTCCTGCAACGAGCCGTCGAGATTGAGGATGCGCGATCCCGCGATCCCGGCCGCAGGGCGGCGCGCGAAGAGCTCCCGCATCTCCGCCAGGGCGCCGGGGCGCAGCGCGGCGTCCGGGTTCAGCAGATAGTAGAGCTCGGCGGGAGCGGCTGCGAACGCGCGGTTGCAGCCAGCGCCGAACCCCAGATTCGCGCCGTTCTCTAGGATGCGGATGCGCTGGCCGTAGCGCGCTCGCAGCACCTCGGGCGTGCCGTCTGCCGAGCCGTTATCCGAAACCACCAAGGCGTAGCGCTGCGGATCCCGCTGCACCTCGGGCAGCGCGAAGAAGGAGTCGATCGCTACACCCGCGCGCGTGGCGTCGTTCCAGGTGACGACCACAACGCACACTTCGCTGGCCTCCGCTCGTGAGGGCTCCCGGTCGCTCACGCCGCGCCGCCGACAAAACGCGCCCGCTGCTGCAGATACGGCCAGATGAAGAGCTCGATCTCGCCATCGAGCACGGCCTGAACGTTGCCCGTCTCGACGCCGGTGCGATGATCCTTCACCAGCGAGTACGGATTGAGCACGTAGGAGCGGATCTGACTGCCCCATTCGTTGGAGAGCTTCTGCCCGCGCAGCTCCGCCATCTTGCGGTCCCGCTCTTCCAGCTCGCGCTGCAGCAGCTTGGCACGCAGGATCGCCATCGCCACGTCGCGGTTCTGCATCTGCGAACGCTCTTGCTGCGAGGAGACCACGATACCCGTAGGCTCGTGGATGATGCGAATCGCCGACTCCGTCTTGTTGACGTACTGCCCGCCGGCGCCGC
>JAGWST010000135.1 GCA_028869325.1 bacterium
CTTGCTCACCTTCTTCTTCCGCCAGATGGCGGCGCTGATCGACCGCGGCTACCTCTATATCGCTCAGCCGCCGCTCTACGGCGTCAAGCGCGGAAAGAAGCCGCCGCAGTACGCTTACTCGGACGACGAGCTGAAGGGGCTGGTGGGCGACGCGGACGGCAAAGACCTCCAGGTCCAGCAGTACAAGGGCTTGGGCGAGATGGACCCCGAGCAGCTCTGGGAGACGACCATGAATCCGGAGCATCGGGTCTTTCGCCAGGTCGCGCTCGAAGACGTCGTCGCGGCCGACGAGACCTTCACCACCCTCATGGGCGACAAAGTCGAGCCCCGTAAAGAGTTCATTCAGACCTATGCGAAGAGCGTCCGCAACTTGGATCTCTAACGTGCTCTGAGCGCGGGCCTCGCGGTGCATGCGCCGAGGGGACGCGCGTCGGGAGGAAAAGTGTACTTTGCCTCCCCTTCTTCGCGGTGCCGGCCAGATAAGTCGAGTGGAGATTATCTCCATTTAGGCGAGACGCAAATGCTCCACGATCAGCCATAGACCTAACAAGATGAAGGCAACGCCTGCACCAACACCCGCAGCTCGGGCTGCGCGCTGACCAATGCGTCGACCAAAAAGGACGCCAAAATACGCAACGATAAACGCCTGGACAGCAATAGCTGCCAGTGTCGTAGCAACCGGCAAACCGGCGGCGCCGACGGGAAAACCTACCGCCAGTTCATCTATGGAGATCGCGAATCCAGCGATGACCATGGAAGGCAACGTATCGAAACTTACGCGTTCGGCCTCATCCTCGTTTTCTGCAGCCTCGCGCCAGGCGTGAACACCGACTGTGATAAGGATCACAGCACCGAGATACACCGCGAAATCGATGTAGCGAGAAGACAACACTCGAGCGATTACCATGCCTATCGCCGGCATCGTCCCCTCGAAAATCGCGCAAACCAGCGCTGGGCGAAGCGGTCTTACTGCGCGAAGCCCCAAGGCGATCGCAAGCGCCAACGTATCCAAAGCCAGCGGAACGATGAAAGCGCCGATCTTAATCGCGTCGCTCACAAGGGCGTGCATTGCGTGATCTCTCCAAATCGTCGCCAACGCCAAGAGACCCGGTACTGCCAAGACGGCGAACGCGAGCCGATAGCCGGAGAGGGAAATCATCCACGCGACTAACAGCGGCCCGAGTAATGCTCCCGATTGATCGAGCGCTTCGTGCAACGCAAAGAGCGCCTCACCTTTAGGTCGCGAATTTCCTAACTCCTTGTTCCGATCATCCTCAGCGAGTGCCACTGAAAGCAACCACGCGCAAGCGGAATTCGCCGCAGACCTCCGCGGGCTTGACCCATTCAGTTGTATCTAATCGGAGCCGACCTGCATCTAAATCGGAGAAGGTATCTGAATTGGCCTAGAACGCCTGTATCTAATGCTGCCTCCACGCGTGCGGCGCGTGGGTCCGCCGTCCAAGGGTGAAGAGACTCGGTGGCTGGGGGTCACGACCTCCTGCGGCGGGCGTCCCCGCGGCGGGGAGATCGCGAGCCCCAGCCGCCGCAGAAGGCCCAGCCGCGCTGCTCTTTCGTGTAATCCAAGCAGGCCCGTCCACCATCTGAGATTTTCCTGGGCTTTCGCCGCAGCGTGAGGAAGTTGCGAGCCGGCCTGGGAATGAAGGAGCGTGTTCCAGCGAGAGTCGGGCGCGGCCACGTGGAGGCGGCCCTGAGACGCAGACGTTGGCCGTGGGCCGTCGGCTTCGTCGTCGGCTGTGTCGCGGCGCTCATCGTCGCGTTCACGCACCCGATGCTGCCGAAGACCGCCGCTCTGCTCGTCTCGCTGGCCACGGGCATGCACGCCCAATTCGACGACGTGACGATCACGCCGAGCCGCATCACCGCCTCCGGCATCGTGCTGCGCAGCCGCGCCGGCCCGCTGATCTTCAGCGCGCCGCATGCCGAGATCGCCTACGACCTGCGCGCGTGGCGCAGCCGCAGCTACGGCCTCGTCGCCGTCTCGCTCGACCGCCCCGTCGTACACGTCGAACGGCTGGCTGGCGGCCGATGGAACATCGGCGCGCTCTCCCGAGGCGGGGGCAACCCCCAGGGCGGCGGCGTCCCACTGTGGCTCAGCATGCGGGTCAGCGACGGAACGGTAGAGCTGCGCAACCCGTCGAGCCCTTCCGTTGACGCCCGCGCCCTCGATCTGGCGCACCTCGATCTCGACCTGCGCGCCGGCGAGGTATGGACCAGTTCCACGTTCACCGCGCGCGCACAGCTGGTGGATCGCGGTATCGCCTATCCCATCGCGGGCAGCGGCTCGCTCTCGTACGCGCGCGGTGATGCCGTGCAGCATTGGTGGGCAAAGGACATGCCGATCGCCGACCTCGCCGACTTCTTCATCGGCTCGCCGACCGTACAGGTCACCGACGGCACGGCCCACGACCTGCATGCCGCGCTCTTCGCCGTCGGCCTGCAGCCCGGCGTCCCGCCGGAGTACCATCTCTCCGGCAGCGCCGACCTGCGGAACGGAGCACTGGATGTCTCCGTCCTCAGCCTGCCGATCAGCCACCTGCGCGGACAGCTGCTGCTCTTCGACGGCGGCTTTCTCACGCGCACGGCGCGGGCCGACGTCGGCGATATGCCGCTCGCCGTGCACGGCGGGATCTTCGGCATCACCAGCGGCACCCCGCAGCTGCGACTCGGCGTCGACGGCAGCGCCAACCTGAGTGCCGTCAAAGAGATCTTCAACTTCTCGCAGCATCAGCCGATCAGCGGCAAGACGCGTCTGGCCGTGCGTATCCTGGGCAGCACCGACGACCCGCTGATCGTCACCAACCTCGCCGCGCCGAGCGCCCAGTTCGCGAATATCCCGCTGCGCCACGTCCGCGGGGTGGTGAGCTACCACCATGATGCGGTCTCCTTCGGTCCGATCCTGGGGTCATACGGTCCCATCGATCTGGCGCTGGGGGGATCGCTCAAGATCGGCGCCCACGTGCAGACGGAGGTGGCGCTCAGTGCCGCCGCACCGAGCGACGCGCTGCCCTACGCCGCACGCTTTGCCGCCAACCCGCGCATCCAGGGGGCGCTGCGCCTCTCCGGTACCGACCTGACCTTCGACGGCGATGCCTTCCTGCGGGGCGAGGGTGGAGACGGATCGACGTTCGCCGCCGTCAGCTACGATCGGGAGCGTCTGCTGCTCTCGCCGCTGCGCGTGCTGCGCTCCGACGGCTCGGCGCTCTGGGCCGGTGCGGCGATCGATCAGCGGACGCACCGCCTGGCGATGTGGGCGACAGCGCACGATGCGGAGCTGCGCACGCTGAAGGGGGAGATCGCCCTTCCCGGACTCGTGTTGCCCGTGTTGCCCGCGCTCTCGGGCCGCTTCGACGCACGCTTCGCGGCCGAGGGCAAGCAGAACGATCTGGCGCTGAGCGGCGCGCTTGCCGGGCGCCGGATGCAACTGGGGCCGCTGGCGCTCGACGAAGCCTCTGGGCGCGTTGCGGGCGCGGGAACGCAGATCGACGTCTACGATGCGTTTGCACGCGGTCCGTGGGGCAACGCGTCGCTGCACGGTGGATACGATGCGGAGCATCAGATATTGGCGCTGCGCGGTCCGTACCACGCCGACCTCGCCGGCGCCAGATTACTGCTGGCGAACACGCCCGCCAGCGGCCGGGCTGCCGGTGACCTTGCGGTGGTGGTGCGTCCGCAGCGGACGCTGGTGCAGGTGACCGGGCGCGCCGTCGGCCGCGACGAGGTGCGCGGCATTCCGCTGGACGCGGGTTTCGCGACCATCGGGATCGACGGCACCGGCACCGACGTCTATGCGGCTTCGGCGCAGGTTGCCGGCGGCAGCGCCGCCGCGGCGGGGCGCTTCGCACCAGGTGCCTCGCTCCAGGTGGCCGCGCGCGACATCCAAGTCGCGCAGCTCAAAGCCACCGGCGTGCCGCTGGACACGGGCCGCGTCTTGCTGCTGGGGAACGCCCAGCCCGCGGCGCACGGCGCCCTGCGCTTCAGCGGCGGGCTGGCATTGGTCGGCAGCAGTCTCTTCGGCGAGGGTGTCTCCGGCAGCGCGCACGTCGATCTCGTCGGCGACCGGGTGACGGTCGCGGGCGCCAGCGGCTCCTACGACGGTACCTGGGCGTCGGCATCGGGAACCATCGCGGGCTTGGGCCTGCGCGCCCCGCGCATGGATCTCTCCGTCGATGTCAGAGCGCTCGACGTCGCACCGTGGGCGAGGCGCCTGGGCTATGGCACGCTCTACGCGCAGGGCAACGTCTCCGCGCGCTTCCATCTGCAGGGAACGGCGGCCGATCCGCGCGCCGGGGGCACGGCGCGCATGGGCTTCGGCAGCGTGCACGGCATGGACTTCACCGATCTGGGCACCACCTTCGAAGCCTCGCTGCACGACGCTAGCCTGCGCGAGGGCAGCGTCACCGTCGGCGGGTCCCACTTGGCCTTCGGCGCGACGGCGGACGGGGGCAGCGCCGGCTTCTCCGTGAGAGGCCGCGGCCTGGATCTCGCCGACTTCGATCAGTGGTTCGATGCCTTCGACGTGCTGCAGGGCAAAGGTAACGTCGACATCGCGGCCGGCGGCATCGGACGCAGCCTCTCCGGACATGCCGATGTGCAGATCAGCGATCTGCGCGTGCGCGAGCTGCCGTTCGGCACGCTGCGCACCGCGGTCGTCGCGCGCAACAACGTCGTCAGGGGGAGCGTCGGGCTGGGCGATGCGGCGCTGGGGACGCTGGTCGTGCGGGGCTCGGCAGCGCTCCCCCGCAACGCCGGCCTGACATCGCCGTTGGCCTACGCGCGGGAGACGCAGGCACACCTGGCCGGCGATCTCGACAGGTTCCAGTTGGCGCGCTGGCTGCCGGCGGTCGGCATCGGCGCGCCCGTCGTCGGCGCGGTCAGCGGCAACTTCACGCTGGATGGACGCTACCCCAAGGCACGCTTCGCGGGCAAGGCGCAGTTGAGCAACGGCGTGGTCGACAAGGTGCCCATCGATCGTCTCGCCCTGGCGTTCGACTCCAACTTCGTGACCACGCACGTGACCAGCGCGGAGCTGGAGCTGGCCAATCTCTCGGCCACGGGCTCGGGGACGGTCGGTCCGGGGCGGCGCCTGGCTTTGGGCGTGCACCTGCGCTCGCCCAACGTGCATAACCTCGTCTACACCGCCGCCCATCGCAACGTCGATATCAACGCCTCGGGCGAGGCCGATCTGCACGTCGCCGGCA
>JAGWST010000003.1 GCA_028869325.1 bacterium
TGCCTCCGTCGCGCGGGAGATGCGAGCGGCCGAGCCGGCTAGCTCGATCCGGTAGGTAGCCCGCCTCACGGGGCGTAACCGTACCACTTCCACCGTTCACCGCGGCTAGCAAAGAAGGAGCATCATGGACCCGGCATACCTTCTCGACGGCGGCATCGGACTCGGCGTCCTGCTGATCGGCATCGCGTTCCTGGTGCTCTTCACCCGAGTGGGGCGCACGCTGGACCGCGTGGACGCCACGCTCGACCACGGCCTGGTGCAGATCGAACGGCTCTCCGTGCCCGTCGGTGAGGCGCTCGATCACGTCGGCGGCATCATGGGCACGGTCGACGTGACGCTGGCCAAGGCCTCGGGCGTGGTTGGTGCGCTGGAGCACATCGCCGGCAACGTTGCCAAGACCGCCGATGCGGCCCAGGGAAGTGTGACGCCGACGCTGTTAAACGCGGCGCGCCTGCTGACGAGCCTCACGGAGGGCCTGCGCCGGATCGTCATGGGAGGCAATGGCCGCAGCGACGGACATCAAAAGCGCGATTCGAGGGAACATGAGCAGCGAGGGTAAAGGGGGCGGCTTTCTCGCGGGGCTACTGCTGGGCGTCCTGGTGGGCGCGGCGTTGGCCATCGTGATCGCCCCAGAGAATAGCGATGAGCTGCGTGCATCGCTTCGCGGGAAGGCCCGCGAGGCTGGAGGATGCGCGCGCGATACGGCGGCGGACCTGGCCGAGCGCGCGACGGTGCTCGCGGCCGACCTCAAGGCAGGAGTCGACGAGCTCTACCAGCGAGGCCGTACGCTGGTAGAAGAGGCGATGATCGAAGATGGCTAGCGGCGCTGCCGGGGAAGGAGTAGGTTTGGATATCAAAGTGAGCGTCCGTCCCGCCGAGGGCGAGACGAACGTCGTCGATCTCGTCGGCGAGATCGACGTATATACCTCGCCAATGGTCAAGGATGCGATCACGCAGTTGATCGACGAGGGACACTACCACCTGATCATCAATCTGGAGGGTGTGCGTTACATCGACTCGACCGGCTTGGGCGTGTTGATCGGCGCGCTCAAGCGCGTGCGCGAGCACGCCGGCAGCGTGAGCCTGATCTGCACCAACCCGCAGATCAAGAAGATCTTCGACATTACGGGATTGGTCAAGATCTTCGGCATCTACGATAGCGAGCAGTCGGCCGTCAAGGCATCGGCGTGAGATGACCGTGCAACAGGAGAGCGTCAACGTCGTCGAGCTTCGGATCCCGTGCAAACCGGAGTTCGTCAGCGTCGCGCGCTTGGCGGTCGCCGGCATCTCCAATCGGCTCCATTTCACCGTCGAGGAGATTGAGGACATCAAGCTCGCCGTGGCCGAGGCGTGCACCAACTGCATCCAGCGCTCGCCGGATGCCAAAGAGATCACCATCATGTGCGAGATCGCAACGGAGGAGCTGCGCATCATCGTACGCGATCACAGCATCCATTCGCCTGCGGAGCTGGATTCGCCGGAGCTGGGCAGCGGGGGCCTGGGGGTCTTCCTGATCCGTTCGCTGATGGACGAAGTCGACTACCGCTCAGACGACCGTGATGGTACGGTTTTGCGCATGGTCAAGCGTGCCGGCGGCACGTAGGCGGAGCTTGGCGTGAGTCGAACGAGTGCCGTCTCAGACGAACAGCGCTGGGATCGGGAGAAGGCGCGCGCCGCCTTCGCGCGCTTCAACGAGCTGCGCGGCCGCATCGCGAAGGGAGCCACGGAGGCGGAGCATGCGGAGTACGAGCGCCTGCGCTCCGATCTGGTGGTCATGCACCTCAACCTGGTGCGCTACCTGGCCGTCAAGTTCGCCAACCGAGGCGAGGCACTCGATGATCTGATCCAGGTCGGCACCGTGGGCTTGATCAAGGCGATCGATCGCTTCGACTTGGAGCGTAAGGTCGAGTTCACGACCTACGCCACGCCCACGATCGTGGGCGAGATCAAGCGCTACTTCCGCGACAAAGGCTGGGCGGTGAAGGTTCCGCGGCGGCTGCAGGAGCTGAACCTGGCCGTCAACCGCGCCGTCGAGACGCTGACCAGCAAGCTCAACCGCAGCCCGATGATCGCCGATCTGGCAGAGCACCTGAGCGTCTCGGAGGAGCAGATCCTCGAGGCGCAGGAGCTGGGGCAAGCGTACAACGTCCTCTCGCTGGACACCGAGCTGGGCGGCGAGAACGAGAAGAAGTCGGCGACGCTGCTGGACTACCTGGGTGCCGAAGACCTGGGCCTAGAGCAGACGGAGGACCGCGCCAACCTGGAGCGCGCCTTCCGGGTGCTCAGCGGTCGCGAGCGGCTGATCCTCTACCTGCGCTTCTACCAGAACGTGAGCCAGACGGAGATCGCGCGCCGCCTCAACGTTTCGCAGATGCACATCTCGCGCTTGCAGCAGAAGGCGCTGGAGAAGCTCAAAGGCGTCCTGAACGACGACTAGCGGCCGCTAGCGCGGCCCGGTCGTTGCCGGAAGGAGCGGGCACTCAACCTGGCAAACGCTCCCACGCCCGATCTCGTATTTATGGATGGGTTCCCGCCAGGTATAAAGGGTGCGAAGCCAAGGTTATCACACGCTTGGGCGAGTCGTTCTGACGGCGCTCTGCGGTTGCTCTATCATCGTAAGCGGACTCTTGCCGGCTGCAGGGTCGGGTGCCGCGTTGCCCCCGCAGCGGCACGATGCGCGGCGGGTATCGCTGATTGCGCGCAATGAGCCCTTGCGCCAGCGACCGCGCCAACCCCATCCATCACCCACGTTTACGCGCGCCCCGCGGCATTGGCTGCCGCACCGTTGTCAGTGGATGCCGCTGCGCCGCATCCCATGGGAATCAACCCCTGGTGGACGTACGAGGAGGATACGATCCCCGGCGTTGGGCGCACCATGGTCAACGTCGCAAACGGGAACCTGATCGTTCAAGCGGACGACATGAGCGTCGCCAACAAGGGCATCGCGCTGGCGTTCCGCCGCACCTACAACTCGATGAGCCAGCACGATACCGCCGGATCCGACGGCAGCACGCCATCGAACTATGGGAACGGCTGGACGAACACGTTTGATGCGCACCTGGCCACCAACAGCCTTGGCGGGATCACCGTGTTCGATATCGATGGTGCGCGTTACGATTACGGGCCCAACGGCAAGGGGGGATACACGCCTCCGGCTGGGGTGCGCGCCGTCCTCACGTTCGATGGCGGCAATGGCTACTATTGGACAAAGAAGAGCGGTACGGTCTACTACTTCTACGGGCCGACGCAGCCAAGCCAGAGCGGGGGGCTTTCCGGTCGACTCTATCGTCTCTACGGCCGAAATAGCAACGATTACCTTGCGTTCTCCTATGCGTTTGACGGCGGCAACGAGTCGAGTGCGAGCTATCTCAGTCAGGTCGTCGTCACGACCGAGGACGGACGATCGGCAACCCTGCAATTCGCCGATTTCTCGGGACACCGGCTGCTGGCCTCACTCACCTGGCCCAACGCCACGGTCGTGAGCTACAAGTACGATGGCAATGCTAACCTGACCGAGGTCGACGAGCCGGGGAACAATGCCGCCTCGAGTCTCCCGCAAGAGTATGGCTGGACGGGGAACCACCAGCTGCTGTGGGCTTCGAGCCCGCGATGGGTGCTCTCCGGCGGCGGCGGCGCCGACGGCGCGTACGTTCAGACGAACTATCTGGCGAATGGCGAGCTCTCCGCCTTGGCCTACACGGGCGTCGTCAATCCGACCATCAACGATGGCACAAATTCCGGGGCGTTGCAGCCGAGCATGCCGTCCGGCGCTCAGACGTTCCGCACCGTCAGCTACACGTACGGCACGGGGGCGACGACGTTTGCGGACTCCGATGGCCACCAGACGACCTACGCTTGGGACGCCATCGGCCGGGTGACCCAGATTCAGGACTGGACCGGCTCGATCACGCTTACGCGCACGCAAACGTGGAACGTCCACAACGAATTGGCAGCGACGACGGACGACCGAGGCAACCAGACGGACTACGCCTACGATGCGAATGGAAACGTCATCGCCGTCGGCCAGCCCAGCGTGACGACGAGTCTGGGAACCTTCCGCCCGACCAGCTACTACGGGTACGATGGGAACAGCAATCTGATCGCCTACTGCGATCCGATTTGGGTCCACAATCACGGCGACGATTGGAACCTCAAGGGTCCCCCAGCGGAGTCAGACTTGCTCTGCCCACAGCAATCGGGCGGCGGCGCGTTGCGGGAATATTGGACCAGCCCATCCGGGGGCTACGAACCGAAGGGTGAGCTCACGGAGATCGTCACACCGCGTGGATATAAACGGTTCTTTGCGTACAACGCGACCGCCCAGGGTGGCGCGGACTACGGGCTGCCTACCGACGTGACCGGAGATAGCTTCACCGAGAGCGATGGAACCGTCATCACGCCTCACCAAAGCTTCGTCTATGATGGCCATGGTAATCTCGTCTGCTATTCCAAGGGCGTCGGCTTCTGGATACTCCAGTATGATACGCTCGGACGGCTGACCGCATCCGCGGACCCCGACGACGCGTCTGTCTCGAACGCCTCCTGCGCGAAGACACCCGGCCTCCCTGGCTCGCATATCGTCACGGCGAGGACCTACTATCCAAACGGCGAGGTGGCATCGACGCAATCGCCGAGCGAGTACGCAGAAGGCGTCAGCACGACGTATGCCTATGACCGTGACGGCGATCAGATCGCGATCACAACGCACGATGGCAGCACGCCCTCGGCCCCGAAGTCTGGAACGACCACCAAGTGGTACGACGGGTTGGATCGTTTGATCGAGGTTCAAGAACCGCATGATTCGGCCGACGCCTATAGCTATTCTTGGCTGACACGATATCTCTACGATCTCACAGAGGGGCGACAGTCGCTGAGCCTTGCCAATGGGCCGGCATTCGCGGCGCACGGCAATCTGTTCAAGACTCAGGAGTTTCTCGGTGCCTACAGTGTATCGGGTTCCACGGCAATACCCCTGGGGACAGGGTCTCCGGTCTGGACCGACATGCGCGGAACCGCCTACGACGCTCTGGACCGACCAGTCGCGGAATATCGCTATATACCCTCCGATACCGCAGTGCACGTCGCCAGCAATGCCTATGACGCGAACGGCAATCAAGGGTTACTCGAACAGAGCTGCAATGCTGCCGGACCGTGCACGAACTACGTGTATGATGCGTTGGCCCGCGTGGCGAGTCTGAGCTTCTCAGGTGACGGAGGCGTGACGCCCAGCCGGAGCTACACGTACGATCCAGATGGGAGAACTGTCTCAGTACGCTCGTCGGTCTATGGGTCACAAAATTCCGTATTCGACGCAGACGGCCGATTGATCGCGTCTTACGAAGCTTCCGACGGAGGCGTAACCTCGCCGGCGAGCATCACGTATGGCGTCTATCCCAACGGATGGCGTTCGAAGCTTTCCGTGACATCCAGCGGCCTTACGCAAGCGAACCTGATCAGCTATGTCTACCGAGCCGACGGCCTCAAGACGAAGGAAGTGGTCGACTACGGGTCGTCCCAAAGCTTCGGGTGGTCATTCACTGCGGCTGGCCGTCACGTGCAGCGAACGGACCCCTATACCGGAACGTCAATATCCGGTCTTCAACAGGCCGGATATGCCGCAGCGTCATTTGTTCCGATGACGTGGCAGTACGACCCGGACGGGCGACTTTCGTACCTGACGCTGCCGAGCCACGCGGAGTATCAGGCTATCCAGCA